>DATBNA010000496.1:0-5165 GCA_036554545.1 Hyphomonadaceae bacterium | reverse complement strand
GCGACATCCTCGGCGCTGCCCTGAAAGGCGCGACGAAGAAGGAATAGTCTCCTTCCCCGGGCTGGATATCGAGAAACGCCCTCCCGGCCGGGAGGGCGTTTTGGTATGCCTGCCGGCCTCACATCAGGACCGGCGCGCGTCCTGGCACTAGGGTTGACCCTGATGGTCGCCCGTTGAGGGAAGGCCGGGCCCGCAAAGGCGGAAAGATTCCGAAAAACTCTTGTCTTTCGTGCCGCTTAGCGCAATTTTTGTCGCATGCTGCGTTCCGAGCTCATCGCCCGCCTTGCTGAGGAGAACCCCACGCTTAAAGTGCGTGAGGTCGAGAAAATCGTGGATGTGATCTTCGACGAGATCGCCGCCGCGCTCGAAAGAGGCGACCGCGTGGAGCTGCGCGGTTTCGGGGCCTTCTCCGTGCGAAAGCGCGAAGCCCGCACGGGCCGCAATCCTCGGACCGGCAACTCGGTATCTGTCGAATCCAAGCATGTGCCCTTCTTCAAGGCGGGCAAGGAGCTGCGCTCGCGGCTCAACAACGGACACGATCCGGAAGACCGCCAAGGATAGGCGCTATTGTTTTCCTTCCCCGATGCAAGGAAGGTTATTGCGATTTCGAGATGATCGGCCCGATTGTGGTTTGACGGCCAGTGCGGGTGTGGCGATCATGCAACACGGGCGCTAGGGACCCGGGGCGGCAAAGGGGATTGGCCTTGCTCAAGGAATTCCGCGAATTCGCGATGAAAGGCAGCGTGGTCGACCTCGCTGTCGGTTTGATCATTGGTACTGCGTTCGGGGCCATCGTGAAGTCGCTGGTCGACGACATCATCATGCCGCCGATCGGCTTGATCCTTGGGAATGTTGACTTCTCGCAGCTCAAATACGTGATGCAGCCGGCGAGCGTCGGACCCGACGGAAAAGAGATCGCAGAAGTCGCGATCCGCTACGGTGTATTCCTGAATGTCATTGTAACATTCATTATAGTCGCTTTCGCAATGTTCATGGTCGTCAAGGCAATGAACACTTTGAAACGGAAACAAGAGGCTGCGCCTGTTCCTCCGCCTGAGACCCCTCCACAGGAAAAGCTCCTTGCCGAGATTAGAGACTTGCTTGCGAAGCGAGCCTGAGTTATTCGGGCAACCTGAGTAGAGTTCAGTGGCGTACGGAAGGGGCGGCCAGAGCGCCGCCCTTTCTGCTTTTCTGGGTCCGGGAAAAACGCTGATAAATCTGGGCCCGAGCGGTTGGGACCGGCTCCCATGGCCAGCGTGAAGATCTGCGGGCTGACCCGCGAATCAGACATCGAAGAGGCCATCAAGGCCGGCGCGGATCGCGTTGGCTTTGTCGTTGTCCCGACCAGCCCGCGGGCGATCAGCCACGAACAGCTCTCGATTCTCGCCAACCGCACCTATAACCGCCGCCTCGGCGGGTGGGCGCAGGTGTGGGTGGTTGCTGACTGGAGCGCCGCCAACCGCAGCCCGGCCGACAAGCTCGATGCGCTGATCAACGAACTCAACGAGGTTCACACCGTCCAACTCCACGGCGGCGAGACGCCGGAGGATGTCGCTGACTTCAAGCGCCGCGTGCCGCGCGTGAAGGTCGTGAAGGCGCTGGGCGTGGCGACCGCAGAAGACCTGGCGCAGGTCGATGCCTACCGCGCGGCCGACGCTTTTCTGCTCGACGCCAAGGCCCCCAAGGGCGCGGACCGGCAGGGCGGGTTCGGCAGGAGCTTCGACTGGTCGATCCTCAACGGCTTCAACCCCGGCAAGCCGTGGGTGCTGTCAGGCGGGCTGACGCCGGAAAACGTCGAGGAAGCTATCCGCATCTCGGGCGCGGTGGCGGTGGATGTGTCCTCTGGCGTGGAGGCGAGCCCCGGCGTAAAGGACCCCGCGAAGGTCCGGGCCTTCGTCAAGGCCGCCAAGAGCGTGGTCTAGGCGTCCCGGCCTCTCGCACGCCGCTGACGACTGGATAAGTGATGGACCGCCGCAATACCTGGGCGAACTGGCCTGACGAGAACGGACGCTTCGGCGAGTTCGGCGGGCGGTTTGTGGCCGAGACGCTGATGCCGCTCGTGCTCGACCTCGAGCAGGAATACCGCAAGGCCAAGGACGATCCCGAGTTCAGGCGCGAGTTCGACTGGCTCCTGGAGCACTATGTCGGCCGTCCCAGCCCGCTCTATTTCGCCGAACGCCTGACGCAGCACTACGGCGGGGCGAAGATCTATTTCAAGCGCGACGAGCTCAACCACACTGGCGCGCACAAGATCAACAACTGCATCGGCCAGGTGCTGCTGGCGCGGCGCATGAAGAAGACACGCATCATCGCCGAGACCGGCGCGGGACAGCACGGAGTGGCCACCGCAACAATATGCGCGCGTTTCGGCCTGCCGTGCGTCGTCTTCATGGGCGAGACGGACGTCGAGCGTCAGAAGCCCAACGTGTTCCGCATGCGGTTGCTGGGGGCCGAGATCGTGCCGGTGTCGTCGGGCACGGGGACGCTGAAGGACGCGATGAACGAGGCGCTGCGCGACTGGGTCACCAACGTCGCAACGACTTTCTATGTGATCGGCACGGCGGCCGGGCCGCATCCCTATCCGATGCTGGTGCGCGACTTCCAGTCGATCATCGGGCGCGAGGCGCGCGAGCAGATCCTGAAGGCCGAAGGCCGTCTGCCGGACGCACTGGTCGCCTGCATCGGCGGCGGATCGAATGCGATCGGCCTGTTCCACCCCTTCCTCGAAGACGAAGGCGTGCGGATGATCGGCGTCGAGGCCGGCGGCCACGGGGTCGAAACCGGCATGCATGCGGCTTCGCTGACCGGCGGGCAGCCGGGCATCCTGCATGGCAACCGCACTTATCTGCTGCAGGACAAGGACGGCCAGATCATCGACGCTCACTCGATCTCGGCGGGCCTCGACTATCCCGGTATAGGACCGGAGCATTCCTTCCTGCACGACGTTGGCAGGGCGGAGTACCGCACCTGCACCGACAAGGAGGCGCTCGAGGCCTTCCAGCTGTGTTCTCGTCTCGAGGGGATCATTCCGGCGCTGGAGCCAGCGCACGCGCTGGCGCGTGTGGGCGACGTGGCGAAGGAGCTCGGCAAGGACGGGCTCATCGTGATGAACATGTGCGGCCGCGGCGACAAGGACATCTTCTCCGTCGCGCAGCACCTCGGGATGAAGATCTAGGTCGGCGGCTACGCGGCCCGCTTCATCAGGCTCTTCGCGGTGATACCGGCAATGCTGGTGACGCCGGTCTGGCGCATGGCCGAGGCAAGTTCGTCGTCGATGAGCCGCAGCGCCGTCTCGACGCCTTCTTCGCCAAAAGCTCCAAGCCCCCAGCAATACGGACGGCCAATGCACACGGCATTCGCGCCCAGCGCCAGCGCCTTGAACACGTCTGTGCCGCGCCGGAAGCCGCCATCTATCAGGATCGGCATGCGCTTCTTCACGGCGGCGGCAATTTCCGGAAGCACGTCGAGCGTACCGACAAGGCTTTCTTCGGCGCGGCCGCCATGGTTGGAGACGATGATGCCGTCGAGGCCGCGTTTCACAGCAAGCTCCGCGTCTTCCGCCGTCATCACGCCCTTGATCAGTACGCGCTTCTTCGAAACGTCGCGCAGCCGGGCGATGTAGTCCCAGGTGAGGGCGGAGCTGGTCGGCGTGAAGACGCCCGCGAGGTCCAGCCCGTCGAACATCTTCTTGCGGGAGAAATCGTAGCCGCCGCCCTGCCGGTGACAGGATGAGCACTCGCGGGCGTCGGCGCGGGCGCCGATGGCCTGTGTCTCGCGGCGCATGCCGCCGGCAAGGTCGACGGTGAGCACCAGCGCGCCGGCCCCGGCGGCGTCCGCGCGCCTCGCGATCTGCAGGCCAAGCTCTGGCCGGTTGCTGGTATAGATCTGCTGCCAGACCTCGCCGCCATGCGCGGTCATGACGTCTTCGAGGGAGACAGTCGTGAGGCCCGACAGGACCTGCAGCGCCTTGCGCTTGCCGGCCGCGCGGGCCGAGGCGGCTTCGCCGTCGGCGTGGAAAGCGCGCTGGCTCGATACGGGCGAGAGGATGACAGGCGAGCCCAGCGTCTTGCCGAACAGGGTTGTCGAGAGGCTGACCTGGGTCACGTCGATGAGGCGCCGCGCACGCAGTCCCCAGGCATCGAAGGCCTGGCGGTTGGATTGCACCGTGCGGTCGTCGAGGACGCCGCCCGAGAGATAGCCCCAGTGCGCAACCGGCACGTTGCGTTTGGCGATGGCTTCGAGCTCAAAGACGTTGAGCGCGTCGCTGGCCTTCAGCACTTCGGTCGAAATGCGCTGCTGCGCAAAGGCTGGGAGCGCCAGGAGAGGCGAAGCCGCCAGATAGCGCAGGAAGCGCCGGCGTGCGGCGGCTGTATCGTTCACATGTCCCTCCCGGTCGGTCCGCGAAGACTAGGAAGCGCCATGGCCGCGCGCAAGCAAGGCCTTTCCAATGCAGCGCCGATCCCTTAGCGAAGGCGCAGCAAGAGGAGCCGCTCATGTCGACACATGCTGGAAGCTGCCATTGCGGACGGATCGCCTTCGAGGTCGACGGCGAGTTTCCATCGGCGCTGGTGTGCAACTGCTCCTACTGCAGGCGGGCGGGGCACATGCTGGCGTTCACGACGCCCGACAAGTTCCGGCTGAAGACGCCGGAGAAGGACGTCTCGACGTATTTCTTCAACAAGGGCGTCATCCGCCACAACTTCTGCGCCAGGTGCGGGATCGCAACGCATGGAGGAGGCGTCGCGCCGGATGGCAAGAAGATGGTCGCGATCAACCTGCGCTGCGTGCCGGACATCGATATCGATGCGCTGAAGATCGACAGGTTCGACGGGGCGAAGCTTTAGTTGGCAGTCGAGAGGTTGGAAAACCCATTCAGAATCTGCTTGCCAACCATGACGCAGGCGGGTTCGCAGCTCTTGTCGTGGACGTTGAAGCCGTTCACCGTGACCTCCGCGCCCTGCCAGAAGCGCGACTGCAGGACATGACCGGGGAAGCCGGCTATGCGCCACATCGTTCCTGGCCTGGCGCCTGGTGTTGTCGCCGGCTCAACGCTCTTGGCTTCGACCCACAAGACGCCGTGAGGCGTGGCGCTTTCCTCGGGGCTGTCGAAGCGCACGACCGTTCCTTTAAGCTGGATTGGTGCGCCTGGGTCGATGATGGTGTCG
>DATBNA010000482.1:0-3327 GCA_036554545.1 Hyphomonadaceae bacterium | reverse complement strand
CTGGCCCGGGAAGGCCAGCGCCCAGGCGACTTCGAGGTTCTTCATGTCGCCTTTCTTCAGACCCGCCTGCTTGGCGGTGAGCATGCGGTTCTGCTTCGCATCGATGCCGAACCCGTTGGAGACGACTGGAGCGGCGACGTTCACGGTGCGCTTGTCGGCGCTGCAGGCGATGGCGTCGTACCATTGCGCGGGGGCGGTGGACTGGCTGTAGGTGAGGAAGGAGATCAGGTCGGTGATTTCTTTCGGCGAAAGCCCGGCGGCCATTGGCGCCATCACGCCGGTGGTGAGCACTTCGCGCAGGCGCGCGGGCGCCTGTTGCTGGATCGAGGCAAGAGTTGCGGCGCGGGCGTCGACCGGGTTGTCGTGGCAGGTGGCGCAGGCCTTGTTGTAGACGCCGCGGCCAGGATGGTCTGGCGGCGCCTGCTGGGCCACGGCCGGGGCCGCGAAGGCCAGACCGATCATGGCGGCAAGGGCCGCTGTCGACACGCGCAGTTTCATCCAAACCTCCCGTGCGGGCTCCCGGGAGGGAGGGCCGCTTCCTTGGCGTGCAAACTCAACCGGGTCGCACCGGATTTCAACTGCCAAGAACTGCGCATTCCGTCGCGGTTTTGGGGTTTTGTGACAGGGCGCCGGAGCACGCGTTCACTTCTGCTTGTGGAGCGCGCGGTGCGTTCTTCCCGGGCGCATCGGCAGGCGGCATGTTCGCTTTCTGAGGACCGGAAAAGTCCCGTGGAGGAGAGCATGTCCCGATTTGTGAAGGCGGCCGCAGCGTGCGTTGCAGCGGCGATGATGACGAGCAGTGCGCTGGCGCAGACCGCGCCAATGGCGGACCCGCCGCGCAACAAGGACGGGCGGCCGGACTTCCACGGCTTCTGGAACAACCAGTCGGTGACGACGCTGACTCGCGGGGCCAGCGTGCCGAAGCTGGTGCTGACGCCGGAAGAGGCCAAGGAATACGAATCCAAGTTCACCTGGAACGTCAACGAGGCCAGCCAGCGCGGGCTGGTCGACGTCAACAAGCCGCCGCCGGGCGGACAGGGCGCGCAGTTCGCGACGACCGGCTACAACTCGTTCTGGCTCGATCATGGCCGGCACTACGCGACAGTGAAAGGCGAGATCCGTTCGAGCTGGCTGACCGATCCACCGAACGGGCGGCTGCCGAGCAAGCCGAATGCGGGGCGCGCGCAGAATGCCGGCGGCTATGGAACGTTCGACGGGCCGGAGACGCGGCCGCTCGCGGAACGCTGCATCGTCAGCTTCAGCCGCTCGGCCGGGCCGGTGATGCAGAACAGCCTCTACAACAACAACTACCAGATCGTGCAGGCGCCCGATCACGTGATGATCAATGTCGAGATGAACCACGATGCGCGGATCATCCCGCTGGTGAAGGACCGGAGCGCGGCCAAGCACACCAACGACGCCATCCAGCCCTGGTTCGGGGATTCCGTCGGCTGGTATGAGGGCGACACGCTGGTGGTGCAGACGACGAATGTGAACCCGCGGCAGCGGGCGCAGATGTCGCCTACGGGCGTGCTGACCGAGCGCTTCACGCTATGGACGAAGGACCAGATCCTCTACGAGTTCGAGGTCAACGATCCGGAGTTCTATACGCAGACATGGAAGGGCGAGATGGTGCTCAATCGCTCGAAGGAGCCGCTCTACGAGTATGCGTGCCATGAAGGCAATTACGCGCTGCACGGCATCCTTGCCGGCGCGCGCGTGCAAGAAGCGGCAGGCAAGACCGTGGCGCGAAATGCCGAGGTCGAGCGCTAGCGCCTAACCCTTCTGGCGGGCGATGAAGGCGGCGATGGTCCTGATAAGGTCGGTTGTCGCTTCGCTCGGGCGATGGCCGAAGGCGTGGGGCTGGCCGGGATAGAAGACATAGTCGAGCTTGCCGCCGCGGGCCTGCCACGCACGCATCAGGTCGAACGTCATGTCCTGCGGGATATTGGAATCATCGCCCGGCTGGACGACGAGGATGGGCGGCAGCGTTTTGGCTTCGCCTGCTGTGACGATGCGCGGAATGGAGGCGTCCCACATGCCGGCTTCGTCCTTGAAGTAGTTGAGGCTCATTTCCGGAAGGCGCGGCATGCTGGCGCGCCTGGCATAGCGATAGCGCGCGGCCGGATCGCTGACCGGCCACATCGCGACGACGTAGTCGACCTCGGCGGAGATATCGTCGTGCGCGGAGTACGCGCCGTCCGGTCCGAGGATGGGTGTTCCCTTGTGCTGGGGAGCATCGGGCCGCAGCGCTGCGAGCAGCGCGAGATGGCCGCCGGAGGAAGAGCCGATGAGACCGATGCGGTCGGGATCGGCGTTCAGTGATTTTGCATTGAGGCGGACATAGCGCACGGCGGCCGCGACATCCATGCTTGAGGCAGGATGCTGGTAGGCCGGCGCCTGGCGGAAATCGAACGAGATGACGGTGAGGCCGGTTTTTGCGAGCTCGGTTGCGTAGAGGCGATCATTGGTGCGATCGCCCGATCCCCACGCTCCGCCGTGAATATCGATGAGGACCGGTTGAGGTGTCTTCGGCGCCTTAGGGTCGCGATAGATGGAGGCGAGCAGGTCGAGGCCGGGATGCTTCGCCCACGTCACGTCCTTCGTCTCGACGGATGACGGTGGCGCGGGCTGCTGTGCAAGCGCCGGCGTGGCGCAGCTGCAGAGGGCGAGCAGGCCCACAGCGAACCCAAGGATTTTCATGAGCGCCTCCCCGAACCGTCTCACTTGCGGAGACTTGGCCGAGTGATGGCACAGCCGTTCAACTAGTCAAAGGCGCGGGTGGCCTTGTCGAAGCCGCCCGCGGAGGCGCCGTTGGAGAGGAGGTCCTGAGGGCCGATCTGGGCGAGGATCGCCGCACGAACAGGCGGAATGCTGGCTGCGAGGAGGGCCAGGCACAGGGACACGACAAGCCGCACGGTCAATTGTGCTGTCGTCACGTCGCACTCCTCGCAGTCTCATGCGGTCTTCACGCCGCTTTTGAGGGGTAAGAGGGGGCGGGATGCGGGTTTGGATGCGGGACGCAGAAAAGATTCAGCTCCGCCATCTCAGCGTGCGTGGCTCGATTGGATTGCTGAACGGCCGGCCTTCGGAGCGGGCGGCGGCCCATTCCTTCTTGAGAGTGAGGTACCATTTGGCCTGAACGTCGATGTCGTCGATCCACATCATGTTCTTCTGGAAGGCTAGCCCCATGTTCTGCAGGTTCACCATGCGGCCGTCCTGGCTGAGGAATTTCTGCGCAGGCGAGACGAGGAAGGGCAGCAGGACATCAAGCAGCGGGGCGTTCTTCCAGAACGTCACCTGCGTGATGCGGGTTTTCTTGACTGA
>DATBNA010000431.1:0-11752 GCA_036554545.1 Hyphomonadaceae bacterium | reverse complement strand
TCCGGCGACGTCTTCGGCAATGTCGATTTCGGGACCAGCGGCTCCGACGTCCTGCAGATCAACAGCGCAAGGCTGTTCGGCAATGCGATCTTCCGGGGCGCTAATGCCAATCTGTCGCTGGCTGGCGGCACGATGGAAGGCGACATCACGCTCAACAATGCCGCGGCCGCACTCTCCTTCACCGGCAAGTCGACCTACAACGGCGCGATCACCAGCACTGGCGGCCCCGTCTCGATGGTGGTGAACGACTCCACCGTCAACAGCAGCGGCGCCGGCACGCTCAACCTCACGTCGCTTCAGCTCGCGAACAATGCAAGGTTCGGCTTCGTCATCGACAGCGCCCGCATCGCCGCGAACACGCCGATCTTCAATATCACAGGCGTCGCCGATGTCGGCGCGAATACCGTTTTCACGCCGATCTTCGAAGACTTCATCAACCAGAACTTCACGCTGCGCGTGCTCAACGCCTCGACGCTGAATCTGGGCGGCCCGGTCGCGTCGATGCTCAACGTGAATTCGCCCTACCTCTTCAACGTCAACCTCGTTCAGCCCAACGCCAATTCGCTGGATCTCGTACTGAGCGTGAAGAACGAGCAGCAGCTCGGCCTCAACACCCGCCAGGCGGGCGCCTATGACGCCGTCCTGGCGCTGATGGAAGAACAGCCCACGGTCGGCGCCGCCATCACGTCCATCGGCACCGCGAACGAGTTCCTCCGCTCGTGGAGCGACCTGCTCCCCGGCAGCGACGCCGCCGTCATGGAGCTGCTGGCCGCCAACGCAACCGCGGCCTTTGGCGCAACGGCTCACCGCCTCGACCTGATCAGCGACAAGCCGGATGCTCCGGGCGGCGCGTGGGTTGAGGAATTTGGAGTCTATCACGAGGGCGACGCCTCGGTGGACGGCCACGCCGTTTCAGGCGGCGGCTTCGGCGTCGCTGCGGGCCTCGATCTGATTTCGACAGGTTCGGCGCTGATCGGCACGTACGCGTCGCTGGAGTCCGTCGAAGTAGATGAGCGCAACCGCACGGCGGCGCCACTCAACGTCGCTCAGACCACCCTTGGCCTGTATGGCGGCTTGCGCGCTGGAAACTTCGCGCTCAACGCTGCCGGGGGCTACGGCCTGGTGAACTTCACCTCGGCGCGCGACATCGCCATTGGTCCGATCACCGAGTCGATCGACGGCGAATGGGATGGCACGTCCTACAACTTCGGCGCGCGCGCCAGCTACACGCTTCCCGTGGGCTTCCTGAACGTGAAGCCTTTCATCGCCGCCGATTACATGAACCTGAGCCAGGACGGATACGCCGAGACCGTTCCTGGCTTCGATGATCCGCCGGCGATCGCGCTGATTGCGGACTCCACCGAGTCGACCCTCTCCAGCGCTTCCTACGGCGTCACGTTTAACGCCAATTTCGGTTCGGACGACGCCTTCACCTTCAAGCCCGAAATGTCTGTCGGCTATCGCAACATCCTCACCTGGGAAGCGCCGTCGCCAGGCTATCGCTTCGCCGGCAATGACACGGCAGCGCCCTTCTTCCTGCATCCGGGCCAGATCCCCGATGACGGCATCGTCGCCGGTCTTGGTCTCAACGTCGAAAGCCAGTTCCTCAACATCAAGCTTGGCTACGACACCGAGATTTCCGATACTGCGACCACGCACTACGGTTCGATCACGCTGCGGCTGGCCTTCTGGTAGGCGATCCGCAACGCTGGCCCTGATTTATGATGCGGCGCGAAAAAGCCGCACGGGTCGGACCGCGCGCCTGAACAAAATTGCCTTTGTATTCCGATGATTCATCCGCCTTTTGCACAGGCGAAGAATAGGGTCGCAGGGCGGAACCAAACTCGCTCGGCAAGCGTTCCCCTCATGGATAGGTCTTACCTCATTACAAATGAGCTCCCATGGGATTCGATGCGTCGCGTCTGGAACGAAGGCTTGGAGCGCGGTTCCGTGACGCGGCGAAGGGCCCTGCTCCGATCCGCAAGGCTGCAGTGATCGGAAATTTCCCCCCGCGGAAATGCGGCATCGCCACCTTCACCCGTGACGCCTTCGCGAGCCTGCAGGAACAGCTCCCCGGCGCCGACTGGACCCTGATAGCGATGGAGGACTTCGAAGGCCGGCACGACTATCCTCCGGAAGTCACCCACGTCATTCCGCAGGACGAGATCGGCGCCTATGTCCGTGTCGCCGACCAGCTCAATCGCTGGGGCGCGGAAGTCGTCTTCATCCAGCACGAGTTCGGAATCTTCGGCGGCGAGGCCGGCGCCCATCTTCTTCATCTCATGCGCCGCCTGCGCATGCCGGCGATTGTCACACTGCACACCGTGCTCGAAAGCCCCAGCCCTGCGCAGAAACAGGTAATCGACGAAATCCTTCAGCTTTCATCAGCGGCGATCGTGATGACAGAGATGGGCGCCGACATTCTCGCGCGCGTCCACAACGCCGGCCCGTCGAAGGTTCACGTCATCCCGCATGGCGCCCCGGAACGCCCCTTCGCCTCGCCGGAGACATTCAAGACGCGACTCGGCCTCGCTGGACACAAGGTGCTGATGACGTTCGGGCTCCTTTCTCCCAACAAGGGCCTCGAGACAATCATCCGCGCCTTGCCTGATATTCTGCAGCGGCATCCCGACACGCTCTACATGATCGTCGGCGCCACCCACCCGCATCTTGTCGCCCGGGATGGTGAAACCTACCGCGAAAGCGTCATCGCCCTGGCGAAGTCGCTTGGCGTCGATGGCAGCCTTCGCTTCATCAATCGCTTCGTCGACCAGGAAGAGTTGGCTGATCTGCTGCAAGCGGCGGACGTCTATGTCACGCCGTATCTGACGGAAGCGCAGATCGTTTCCGGCACGCTCAGCTACGCGATCGCGCTCGGCAAGCCTGTCGTCTCCACGCCTTACTGGCATGCGAGGGAGGCGCTCGCCGACGGCGTCGGCGCCTTGTGCGCTTTCAACGACCACCAAAGCTTTGCCCGCGAAATCACCGCGCTCCTGTCCGACCAGATCAAGCGCGAAGCCATGGCGCGGCGCGCCTACAGGGCCGGCGAGCCATCACGTTGGCGCAACATTGCCGATGCCTCGATCGATCTTGCTGTCTCCTGCCGCCATGACTATCAGCGCAAACGCGAGGCGGCCTTCCGGGCGCTCGCCCGCCCAAAGCTCACGGCCCTTCTGCGGATCACCGATGATTGCGGCGTGATGCAGCATTCCTGCTTCTCTGTGCCGGACCGCCGCCACGGTTACTGCACCGACGACAATGCCCGCGCCCTCGCGCTGGTCGCGCGTCTCGACGAGGGCGGCGACGGCAACGAAGACACCACCCGCCTCGCCTACACCACGGCCGCCTTCGTCAATCACGCCTGGAATGCAGACAGTGGCCGCTTTCGCAACTTCATGAGTTTCAGCCGCCGCTGGCTCGATGACGGCGGGTCGGACGATTGCTGTGCGAGAAGCCTGGAAGCGTTGTGCCTGACTGCCCGCAACGCCGCACGTGACGATCTGCGCGACTGGGCCGCAAACCTGGTCCGTCAGACGGCGCCGCACATTCCGGCCTGGCGATCCCTTCGCGCCCGCGCTCTGGTTGTCCGTGCGCTTGTCAAAGGCGGCGTCGACGCGATCGGCAGCGAGATGTCGCGCAAGCTCATTTCCGACAATGCGGCGGAGCTCATGTCTGCTCTGGCCGATGGCCGCCGCACTGGCCGCGCCTGGTTCGAACCGCAACTGTCCTACGACAATGCGCGCCTGCCGGAGGCGCTGCTCCTTGCCGGCATCCACCTCGACAACACGGAGATGAAGCAGGCGGGCCTTTCGTCGCTCGATTTCATCATGGCGAGGCAGACATCTGCGCAGGGCTGCTTCTGCCCGATAGCCACTTCCTCGTTCGCCGAAAGCACGGCCGATCATCCATGCTTCGACCAGCAGCCGATCGAGACGCTCGCAACCGTGGAGGCATGCCTTGCGGCGTGGCGCGCGACGAACGACCTTCGCCGTGCGAAAGCGGCGCGCGAGGTGTTCATGTGGTTCGGCGGCGACAACGACCATGCCCTTCCCGTGGCGAATCCGCAGGACGGCGGCTGCTACGACGCGCTGACGGCCGAGGGCGTAAACCGCAACCAGGGCGCGGAATCAATTCTTGCCTACCACCTCGCATCCGCGGCGATCCGGGATTTTCTGCGACGCCGTCCTGTTTGACTCTTTTCAGCCGCTAGCTGCACGGCGGGACAATGATTGAGCTGAAGCACTTCGACACCGAACTGCGCGCCGACCCGTCACGCGTAGTGCTCAGGCCGTTCTCGATCACCACGGAACCGCGCGGCACCGCCTATGGAATGATGACGCGCGCCGAGCGCATCGCGAAGGCCGTGCTCGCTCTCCCGGTAGAGGAATGCCGCAGGCATCTTGAATCGGTCGACCAGGATTTCTTTGGCCGCCACTGGCAAACCCACGCCATCTTCCTCAAGCGCTTCGAACAGATCCGCGAGATGATCGGCAACCTCAAGGACGTGACCCAGGACCACGCCAAGCTGATCGGGGCCTATTTCAGCCACGAATACTCCTACGCCGCCGCCGCCGTCATGAACCCTTCCATTGTTCCTCACCCGGATCAGACCGGCGTGCGCGACGGCGCCGTGCGCTTCCTCATGTCGCTGCGCACGGTCGGTGAAGGCCACATCTCCTCGATCGCGTTTCGCGAAGGCGTCGCCACCGTCGACGGGAATTTCTCGCTCTGGCCGGAAGCGCCCTTCGCCATCGCGGCGCTGCCCAATGGCCACGATGAGGGCGGGCCGGTGACGCTGCACCGGCACGAGTCGGCGTCGGTTTCGGGCAATGTCATATTCCCGACCACGCCTGCGCAGCGGAACGGGCTCGAAGACCTGCGCCTGCTGCAGTTCACCGAGGATGACGGCCGGCAATTCTATTGCGGCACCTATACGGCCTTCTCCGGCCGCGAAGTCGCATCGGAGATGCTTACGACCGACCGCTTCCACGAGTTCCGTCTCACGCCCCTGAGAGGCGCCGCCGCCAGTCACAAGGGCCTCGCCCTCTTTCCGCGCAGGATCCACGGACGCTACGCCGCCATCGGGCGGCTCGATCACGAGGCGCTGTACTATCTTCAGACCGACGATCTCTTCGTCTGGAACTACGGCAAGAAGATCATGACGCCGAAATACCTGTGGGAGCTGGTGCAGCTGGGCAATTGCGGCGCGCCCATCGAAATCGACGAAGGCTGGCTGCTGCTCACCCACGGCGTCGGCGCCATGCGGCAGTATTCGATGGGACTGGCCCTGCTCGACAAGAAGGACCCGACGAAGGTGCTGGGGCGTTTGGTTGAGCCCTTCCTCACGCCCGTCGATGAAACGCGGGAAGGCTATGTTCCTAACGTTGTGTACACGTGCGGCGGCCTGAAGGTGGGCGAGCGGCTGCTGCTGCCTTATGGCGTAGCGGACTCGGCGGTCCGATTCATTTCAGTGACCATCGAAGACCTGCTCAGCACGCTGAAATAGCGCTTCGCGAGTCGCAATCGGGAACGACACCGTCTCACATTCGTTCCGCCACGGGGAAATGGGGAACAGGATGAGGGAAATGCCATGCCCCGTGGCGACAAGTCCAAATACACCGACAAGCAGGAACGCAAGGCAGACCACATAGCCGAAGGCTACAAGCGCAAGGGCGTGTCGGCGAAGGAAGCCGAATCGCGCGCCTGGGCCACCGTCAACAAGGACGATGGCGGCGGCAAGAACCCCGGCGGATCCGGCAGGGGCAAGCGCACCGGCCATCCCGCCGCGAAGAAAGGCGGGCGCATCGGCGGCAAGGCTGCCGCATCCAGGCCTGCCGCAGCCCGGTCACGCTCGGCAAGGAAGGCTGCAGCAACGCGCAAGCGCAGGGGACACTGAGCATGCCAGACCGCATCTCGCCGGAGGCGGAACCGGAACGGACGAGGCGCATGCCGGATGGCCCTCCCCTGGGCCTTGATCCGGTGACACCGACACGCTTCGGCGAGATCATCGACGCCGAACGCGACAGCCGCTTCCTTGTCCGCCGTCAAGAGCCAGACGCCATGCCGAAACGCGACCAGCTCAGCCGCGCCGCCTGGGTGATGATTGTCGTCGCCGGCGTGGTCCTCGGCATCGCCATGGCGATGATCGCGGCAGGTTAGGCCGCCGTCACCCTGGTTCCCGGTTGCCGGGGGTTGGCTGGCGAGGCAGAACCCGTGGCAGACTGCATGGGGGCTCGAATCGAGGGGACGTCTCCCGTGAACCTGCGCGCCTTCACCGCCGCCCTTGCCTCCGGCCTCGTGCTCGCCGGCTGCATCACGGCCCCGCGCCTCGACACGCCCCCGGCCGCGTCGCCTTCCGCCACGCCCGAAGGCTTTTCACGCCCGATCCGCACCTATGCGCTCGACCTCGAGTTCTTCAGGTCCAACATCGACCAGTCCACCATCGGCGTTCGTGCAGCCAGCGACGGCTCGACAGATATCCTTGCTCTCTCGGGCGGCGGGGCTGGCGGCGCGTTCGGCGCCGGCGTGCTGGTCGGGCTCACCAACGCCCGCACCCGGCCTCGCTACGAACTGGTGACGGGCGTCTCGACCGGCGCCCTCATCGCCCCCTTCGCGTTCCTGGGCCCGGACTGGGACGGCAAGCTCACCGAAGCCTATCGTGGCGAAGCCACCGACGGCCTCCTCAAGTCCCGGGGTCTCGGCGCCCTGTTCGGCGTCGGCATCTTCGAAGGCATTCCGCTGCGCCGCCTTGTCGAGCGTTTCGTCACTGACGAACTGGTCACCGCGATCGCCGCCGAGGCTGAATCCGGCCGCATGCTGCTGGTCGCCACCACCAACCTCGACCGCGAGGAAACGGTGATCTGGAACATGGGCGCCATCGCCGTCCAGAGCCGCGACGGCGCCGAGGGCCTGCACCGCGCCCGCGAACTCTTCCGCGACGTGCTCGTCGCTTCGGCCAGCGTTCCCGGCGTCTTTCCGCCCGTGATGATCGACGTGAAGGACGGCGAGAAGCTGTTCGAGGAGATGCATGTCGACGGCGGCGCCACGACACCCTTCTTCCTCGCCCCGGACATCGCGATCATCATGGGCTATGCGCCCGAGACCCTCCGCGGCGCCAACGTCTATGTGATCATCAACGGCCAGGCCTCGTCCCCGCCACGCTCGACCTTGAACAACACCGTCGACATCGCCGCCCGCAGCTTCACGGCCGTGCTCAACCACATGACGCGCACCCGGCTCGCGCAGACCAACGTCTTTGCTTCACGTAACGGAATGAGCTTCCGCTTCACCACCATCCCTCACGATGTCGCGTTCGGCGGCTCGCTTGCGTTTGACCAGGCCAATATGCGTGCAATCTTCGACTACGGCATGCGTTGCGCCACGCACGGCCGTGTCTGGGTCACGTCGGAGCAAGCGCTTGCTTATTCGCAAGCTGTCTTGCCTGAGCAGACCGACCCCGCGCACGCAAACTGCCCCCTGCTGGTTGAAGACTGACGCCCTTTGGCGCACCCGTTCCATTTGCCGCAGGTCGCGTGTTGCACTGCAGGATTGAATTAATCTTCGCGGCCCAAAAACTGCCCTGATGTTCGACGCCGATGTCCGGCGGAGAGAAACGTCGGGGGTCGCCACGTCATGGACATGGGCTTTCGCACGCCGGCTCGGCCGCGTGTCCAGCTGTGCGCGGGTGTTTGCGCCGCTGCGCTCGCCGTCGCCTCGCCCGCCTTCGGACAGGAGACGCAGCCCGGCCAGGTCGCCCAATTCGCCGAAGACGCAGCCTCGAACGTCACGTCCTACAAGCCCGACTTCTTCACCCAGTTCCGGCCCAACACCTCCTTCGACATGGTCACCCGCATTCCGGGCTTCCAGTTCGACGGCGGCTCCAACGCCCGCGGCTTCGCCGGCACGGCCGGCAACGTCCTGATCGACGGCGAGCGCCCGCCCTCGCGCAGCGATTCGCTGAGCTCCGTCCTGTCGCGCATCCCGTCCGGCGCCGTCGAACGCATCGACATCATCCGCGGCGGCGCCGAGGGCATCGACATGCAGGGCAAGTCGATCGTCGCCAATGTGATCCGCAAGCCTGATGCAGGGCTCACCGGCGCGATCACAGCCGGCGCAAACATCAACACGCGGGGCAATGGCGGGCTAAACGCCGGGATCCAGGTCCAGGACCAGCGCGACGGCCGCCTTCTGGAAGGCGCCCTCAACGCCGGCAAGAGCAACGGCAGCGGCGAGAACTATCGCCAGCGCATCTCTCCCTCCGGCGACGTCATCCTCGATGCGGTTTCACACAACGAAAGCGAGTTCCAGAACATCTCCGCCACCGGCGCGTACGAGAGCGCGCTGTTCGGCGGCAAGGTTCGCGTCAACGGTCAGGCGCGGATGCAACAGAACAGCTATGACAATGAAGAGATCCAGACCATTCCGGCCGGCATCCAGGTCGACCAGGGCGACAATGAATACGCCAACGGCGAGGTCGGTCTCCGCTATACACGGGATATCGGCGGGTACGGCGTCGAACTCGTTGCCTTTCAGTCGCTCGAAGAAGGCGAATTCGAAGGCGTTCTCAATACGCCCGTCTTCACATCCGCCAGCCGCTTCAGCGAAAAGGGTGGTGAAAGCATCGCCGGCGCCACGTTGCGCCTCCCCGCCTTCGGCAAGATAGAAGTCGAGACCGGCGCCGAAGGCGTCTACAACTGGACCGAGTCCGAAACCGCCAACATCTTCAACGGCCAGATTTTCTCTCTGCAGGGCGACGCATTCCAGGCCGACGAAACCCGCGCCGAAGCCTTCGCGACGCTGACTTGGAAGCCGGCCGAAAGCTTCAATGCCGAAATCGGGGCGCGCTACGAGTGGTCACGTATAACCGCCGAGTCCGGAACGCTGTCCTCGGAAAAGACGCTCGGCTATTTCAAGCCCCGCCTCAACACCTCCTGGTCACCGATCAAGGATCACCAGATCAACCTGCGCGCCGAACGCATCGTCGACCAGCTCGACTTCGACGGCTTCGCCTCCGCCGCGGCCTTCGAAACCGGCGCGCACAGCATTGGTTCGATCGACATCGAACCCGAAAAGAGCTGGCTCTACGAAGCGCGCTATGAACGCCAGTTCGGCGGCCAGAATTCCTTCGTCGCCGAACTCTCCCACCGCGAAACCGAAAACGCACTGGGCGGCGTCGCCATCCTGCTGCCGGGCGAGACGGTCCCGCTTTCCATCACACGCAACTATGGCCCGGCCACCGAAAGCAGGCTCGAACTCTCGGGCAACATGGAGCTCGATCGCTTCGGCATTCCTGGCGGCATCCTGACTCTGGGCGGCAACCTGCAGGACACCGAGACCGTCGATCCCGTCACCGGCGAAACCCGGCGCGTCTCGTACGAAGAGACCTATGGCTGGAACCTCAGCTTCCAGCAGACGCTCGACGGCGGAAACTTCCGCTGGGCCGTCTTCGTCGAGGACGATGACGACCACTACAACTGGTCGGTCCGCAGCTTCGGCAAGCAGTCCAACCTGATGTTCATCGGCGCCAACATCACCTGGAAGCCCGTTCCCGGCTGGACGCTGGGCGCCGGGGCCAACAACCTGCTCGCCAGCGGCGGCCGCGGCTGGTCGGTGTTCTACAACTCCTCGCGCGACGTGGGTGTGCCGCTATACCTGTCGCGAGGCCATGGCGACGGCGCGACCAACTTCTTCGTCAACCTGCGCAGGAATTTCTGATCAGCTGAACAATGCCTTGTACTGCTCGCGCAGTACATTCTTCTGCACCTTGCCCATCGCATTGCGCGGCAGGTCTTGCACAAAGATCACGCGCTTGGGCGCCTTGTAGGCGGCAAGCTGCTTGCGCGCCGCAGCGATGATCGCAGCTTCCTCCCCGTTGCCGGTGCAGATTGCTGCGACGCCCTCGCCGAAATCAGGATGCGGCGCGCCGATTACCGCGCTCTCCGTCACGCCCGGCAGTTCGTCGAGCACCAGCTCCACTTCCTTGGGATAGACATTGTAGCCGCCGGAGATGATCAGATCCTTCGCGCGGCCAGAAATCCAGAGCCGCCCGTCCGCATCCACGCGTCCGACGTCGCCGGTGATGAAGAAACCATCCTTGGTGAATTCCTCCGCAGTCTTCTCCGGCATGCGCCAGTACGCAGAGAACACACTCGGTCCTCGTATCTGGATAACGCCTGTCTCTTCGCCGCCTCCAATGCGCAACTCAACCCCAGGCAACGGAAACCCGACGCTCCCCGCCACGCGCTCGCCTGCCAGCGGATTTGTAGTGATGATCACCGCCTCGCTCATGCCGTAGCGCTCGAGGATGCGCTGGCCCGTCCGCTCCTCGAATTCGGCGAACGTCGATGGCAGCAACGGCGCCGACCCCGAAATGAACACCCGCACATTCGGCGCGCTCTCACGCGTGAAGGCCTTGTTGGCCAGCAGCCGGGTGTAGAAGGTCGGCACGCCCATCATCACGGTCGCGCGCTTCAGCCCCGCCAGCACCTCCGCGTCGCTGAATTTCGGCAGCCAGATCATCGGGGCGCCCGACAGCAGCGCACAGTGCAGGGCCACGAACAGCCCGTGCACATGAAACACCGGCAGGGCGTGCAGCAGAATGTCCTTGTCCGAAAACCCCCACGCCTTGTGCAGCGCCAGCGCATTCTCGGCCAGGTTGCGATGGCTCAGCATCGCGCCCTTTGACCTGCCAGTTGTTCCGCTGGTGTAGATAAGCGAGGCAAGATCGCCGCCCTCGCGGACCACGCTCTCGCGCATGGGTTCATACCGCTTCGCCTCGCGCACGAACCCCGGCGGGTCGGTGATGAAGACCTTGGGCTCCGCGTCCTTGATGAAATAGGCGATCTCCGCCTGTGTGTACGCCGCATTCAGCGGCACAAACACCGCGCCGGCCTTCAGCACGCCGAGATAGATCATGATCACTTCGGCCGACTTTTCGGCCTGCAGCGCCACCCGGTCTCCCGGTTCCACTCCCTCGGCCGCCAGCCGCGCCGCGACCCGCGCCGCCCCGTCCTCGAGCGCGCCATAGCTGATCTCTGTCCCGTCGCTCAGGACAAAGCACGGCTTCCCCCGATCCTTCGGAAACCGCGCCGCCAGAAGCTCGTAAAGGTTGCCCGACATCCGTGACCTCGCTGCCGCTCTCCATACAGCGACCATTCGCGCAGTGTCATCCTCGGCCAGGGACGCCTGGAAACGACATGGCGAACGGGTCCGGATTATTTTTCCTCCACGCCGGAAACCCGGTCAGATTCGGCCGGTTAAGTGCGGTTTGTGAAAAAGGGATCGCCAGCGATTTCAGGGCTCTGCCTCAAAACAGCTGTAGGAGAACCGACGAGTTTTCCTCACCCCTGTCGGGCGGCCTTACCTTCAGCCGCATGAACCGAGCACAGTCAGTCGCAAACTGGAGTGGTGTCCCCTCGCTCAGCCATCCCTGGATGGCGGCGTTGCTGCGCCTTGCTGCGATGCTCGTGTCCAACGCCGTCCGTCCCTTGCGGATGCTGCTCACCCTCCTTCCCCGTGAATGCCACACGGATGTGGAGCGTGACCGGCTGCCCGCGAGGAAGAGCGGCAATCATCAGAAGGAAGTCAGGACGGCATCGCGCCACAGCGCGAATGTTCTCCTCCCCCGGACGGGGGAGGCGCTGCGCGCACAGACCGGCCAACGCTCAGGACCAGGTGGGGGACCGCCCCATCGGCTGATCACAGCACGACCGGTCCCCCACCGGATCGTACTCGCCTCGCTATCGGTGGGTGC
>DATBNA010000415.1:0-2000 GCA_036554545.1 Hyphomonadaceae bacterium | reverse complement strand
GACGCGACGGGGCTGGGCAACGCCCTTTCTCCATCTGGGGTCGTCGATGTGGGCTTTGCCATCTTTTACAAAGTCATGGATCAGTCCTCGGTCTGGACGCCGGCAGACAGCATGACCGGCATTCTCATGGCCGTAGCGATCATGGTCATTCTTGCCCTGGTGGGTGTGAACATGCTGCTGCTCTTGGCGTCCGGTTGGGTGCTCGCCTATGGCGGCGTGTTCTTCCTCGGTTTTGGGGGCAGTCGCTGGACCTCTGACCTGGCGATCAATTACTACAAGACCGTGCTCAATGCCGTTTAGTTTAGAAGGCGCCTGCGCGAGCCTGCGGGCAGGCGGCATGGCATATGGTAGAATTCACTCAGTAAGGCATTGATAAACAAGGATAAATCATGGTAACCGCGTTGCAAGTTCTATGCCAGAATCGGCACTCTGCTGCGCCACACCCTGTCTGACCCGGCCTTCATCGCCGAGCACCGCCAGCAGCCCCGGTTCTTCACCCGTCAGCGCGCGCTGCCTTTCGCCACCGTCGTGACCTGGCTGCTGCTCAACTTCCAGAGCTCCATGCGTCAGGCGTTGCAGCGCCTGCTGGACGCGCGTGCCGGCAAGCCCGTCATCGCCGCCACCAAGGGCGCCCTGTCGCAGGCGCGGGCCAAGCTCAAGGACTCGGCCCTGGTCGCGCTGAACCGCCTCGTCATCGGCGAAGCGGAGGCGGCGCTGCCGGTGGCCCGGTGGTTCGGCCACCGTGTGCTCGCCGTCGATGGCTCCAGCCTGCGCCTGCCCGAGTCGGCCGAGTTCATCCAGGCCTTCGGCGGCACGCGCCACCGCCATGGGCTGCGTCCTCTGGCGCGCGCCTCGTTGGCCTTCGATGTCTTGAACCGCGTCACCGTCAGTGCGGCCCTGGCGCCGTGGCAGCAAGGCGAGCGGGCGCTGTTCGCCCAGCATCTCGAGGCGTTCCGGGAAAACGACCTCGTCCTCTTCGACCGCGGCTATCCGGCCCTGTGGCTGTTCGCCCTGCTGCAGGCCCGCGGCATCCACTTTTGCGCACGCCTCGATGCCGGGCTGTGGGGGCGTACCCTGGACTTGATCCAGCACGGCACCGACGAGCTGTGCTACATCGCCCCGCTGGGAAAACGCGCCCGCGCGGTGTGCGCCGTGGCGGGCGTGAGCCTGTCGGCGCTGCGCTTGCGCGTCTTGCGCGTTCGCCTCGAGAGCGGCGAGGACGAGTTCCTGGTCACCTCCCTGCTCGATACCCAACGCTATCCCCACCACCTCTTCCGTGACCTCTATGCGCGCCGCTGGGCGGTGGAGGAGGCACTGAAACAGCTCAAAGTGCGGCTCACCGCGGAGAACTTCTCCGGCAAGACCGCGCTGGCCGTGCGCCAGGATTTCCATGCCCGCGTGCTGCTCGCCAACCTCGTGAACCTCTTCTGCATCGAGTCCGACCGCCGCATCCGCGGCCAGGATCAACGGCGCCAACGCCAGCATCCGCACCAGACCAACCGCCATTACGCCCTGGCCCAACTGCGCCACTTCCTGCCACGCTTCCTGCTCGCCCCCACCCTCGGCCTGGTTCGCGCCCTGCTCGGGCGTCTCGCCTCCGAGGCCGAGTCCATACGCCCCGAGCGCTCATATCCGCGCAGAACCTCTCGCTTTCGCCGGGGATACCCGATCGCCTACAAACCCGTTGCCTAAACTAAACGGCATTGGTAGGCACCCGCATAAACGGGATTGGACAGCACGCTGTGGATGGCATGGTAGCTCGGCGCGACCCAACGGATTTGGTCGCTGTGATGCATCTGCAGGGGAAATGACAGATTCTCGGCCCGAAACCACAGCCAGACGCGGCGGGCGGACCCGAATTCGGTAAAGCGTTCGAACACGGCGCGCAGCGCACTGACGACGGCTTCGTCCGGATGGAGCCTCACTTCGCCGTCGGCTTCCCCCCACACCAGCCCGGTTGGCAAGCCACGGCGCAGTTCGCCACGGGCAGCCTTGTTGCG
>DATBNA010000357.1:0-3502 GCA_036554545.1 Hyphomonadaceae bacterium | reverse complement strand
CAAGACTTCCGCCGCCTTGGCATAGCCGCCGCCGGCGCCATCGATGAAATGGAGATGATCGCGCATGAGAGGCGATGGGACGATGCAGGTCATGAGCGCCTGTGACTGACGGTGCAGGCCGTAGAAGGCGTTTCCACGCCTGCGCGCCTCCTCGAGAACGCGGGCAAGCTCTTCAACGCGCCGCTCGTCGATGTCGAGCGTCAGCTTCAACCCGTCGTCGAATTTGCGGAAGTCGCTGTTGCGGGCAGCGTCGGCGCGGTAGAGCGCTGGATCGAAGCCGCCGAAGCTGATGCCGAAACGGAACAGCACCCAGGCAAACAGGGTGAAGACCAATCGTTCCGCATAGCGCAAATAATAGGAACCCTTGCCACGCATGGCGCGCACTTCATATTCGAGCCCCGCGGCCGGCCAGGTAAAGCGCAACCTCCTTTCAGGCGCGGGACGCGCGGCTTCCGTGCCTCCCAGAAGGCCCGTCACGCTCTCGATCAGATTTGCAAAGTCCTGCGGCCTCGTTGCCGGTTGCGGCAAAATGAGCACGGAGACGATTTCGCCGCGCTCCGCGTCGATGGGCTCCCAGCGGCAGGAGAGGCCTGTCAGATCAGGCTGCGTACCCGCGGACGCCGGCTCGACGGCATAGTGACCCCGTTTCATCTGGTCCTCGGCCCAGGCAATGCCGCCGCCTGAAAACATCGCATAGGCGAGTTCGGGAGCGACGGCGAAGCGGGCCACCAGCACGTCGTGCTGGGCGCGGCGTATGTGCTCGAGCGGTATGAGCGCGACGCGCAGGTCGAGACCCATTTCCTCGTTGGCCCAGCGTTGCACGGCGGCCGCGGTCGCGCGCACCTTCTGCTCCTCGCTCTCGGGCAGGGCGAAAGCCGCCCCATCGCCGCCGAACACGAAAGGAAAGTCGCGATGGCCGAGGGCATTGATCAGAGCCGAGATGATGCTCGCCCCCACCATGTTGACCGCCTTGTACTCGCCCCGGGCAATCGCGCCCGTCGAATTGATGATATCGGCCACGCCGACCAACCAGTCGTCGGGGAGCCGTCGGTAGTGGCGCGGCTCCGTCACTTCGCTGAAAAGCGTGAAGGGGGGAACAGCGGTGTAAAAACCATTCGGCGAAACCTGCAGCATGGTGCCTTCCCTGAGGGCAAAACAAAAGTAATGAAAGCCAAAACAGTTTGCGGATACTTAAGCGCGCCGCCAGCACTGCGATAGGCTGCCGCGGACGCCATAACGAGGAAGTGAATAGCAAACCGGCCCGTGAACGATCACGGGCCGGCGAAGGAATGTGATAAAATTTGACGCCTAGAAGCGGAACCAGGCTCCGAAGCCAGCGGTCAGAGCATGCGCATCTACATCCGCTTCAGCTGCTGCAGCACGGCTGACGCCTACGCCTACGCCCAGGGTCAGCTGGTCGACCGGATCCCAGAAGGCGCTCGCGCCGACTGTCCAGATCTCCTCCACGGCATTGTCCATTGCGACAGGTTCATCATCTTCATGTTCGAATTCGAGATAGGCAGCGCCCAACTCCAACCGCCAGGCTTCGGCGAAGCTGATGACGGCCATGAGGCTGGCGTTCCAGAACTCGAAGTCGTTCTGACCGGTCTTCGCCGCGAAGTAGAGAGCCGAGGTGTAGCCCTCGCCGATGCCGGCTGCGCCTTCCAACCTGAACATTTCGCTCAGGCGGACGATGGCGCCGGCGCCGACCCACCAATTGTCCTCGCTGTCATTGAAGCCCACCACGGCGTCGTCAGGCTGGAAGATGCCGGAGGCCGTGACGAGAAACGAACCTGAGTCGAAGGCCAAGTGACCGGCGATCGAAGGGAACACGGCCTCTTTAGCTTCATTGTCGTTCAAATCATTGTCTTCCAGAGACACAGCCGCCGTGAAGCCGCCGCTCGAATAGGTCAAGCGGAACTGCGACACGCTGTGATTCGTCGGTCCGGCGACGAGGCCGATGAGTGACGGCTCACCATTCCAGTCCCAGCCCGCCTGCAGGGCGGCCAAGCTGTCCCAGTAGCCGGCGCCGAGCTGCAGGCTCGGTGTCATCTGCCAGTAGCCCCAACCGATGTTCAGCTCGACTTCGTGGTCGTCTGTATCATCAGGATCATCGCCGAGGAAATCACGGGTGCCCTCGAGACGAATCGTGCCGCCGACCTCGCCGATTGCCGTTTCCGTGCGGCCATCGACACGCAGACGGGCACGTGTGGTGAGGTCAAAAAGGTCAGATTCGACGTCAACCAACTCCGACGTTTCGACGGCGCTATCGCCATTCAGGTCGATGCCCGTGTCGTCGCCATCGATCTTATAGCTGTCATAGATCATGCGGGCGCGGATCTCGCCGGACACCGTCACCTCGGACACGGGCGCCGGCATGTCGGCCGTCGGCGTGATGGCGATGGTATAGCCCTGGTGATCGCGCAGCCTCTCGCTCGCCGGCAGAGCCGCCTGGTTGGCATAGGCGCCTTGACCCTTGCGCACGCTGAGCAGTTTCGCGCCAGGCGGCAAAGCCTCTGTCGAGGCAGTTTCAAGCTGGTTCACGCGTGATTGAAGCGCTTCCAGCTGCGCCTTCAATGCCGAGAGCTCGTCAGCCTTTGCTCCGGTGGCCAGGACACTGAGGGCTGCACCACCGAGTAGCGCCTGACGGAGCCACTTCACATTCGTCATTTGTTTCTCCCAAATCTGGAGTTGATCTAGCCCCCAAGGTCCAGTCGGTCCGGAGGTTGTGCAGAATCTCAGTGCACACGAGGAGATAGAACGTAGAGCCTATGCTCGGGTCAATTGCAAAGAACCAGGAATTATCACTAAAGCGAGCAATGTTACATTTCGGCAACAAGCAGCGGAACACATCACGCTAGTTACTATCGTTTAAGTTGAGTGAATCCGCAGGCGCGAGAGACACGGATGCTGGCCGTTAGCAATTCGGCTGCTGATTGTGTTATCTAGCGCGCGATTCGAAACAGGATCAGGCCATGGACACCGCGGCTGCGCTAGAACTTGTGGTCGTCACGGTTGAGGAACACTGGATATGGCTGGCAGCGGCCCTGGTCAGTGGTCTTGTCGTGGGCTGGATCAGCGGTTCTCCAGCTTCGCGTCGCAGGAGCGTCAGGCAGTAAGGGGGGTTCGAATGTCACAAAGCATGGCCGAATTGCTGTTGTGGATCCTGCTCGTTTTTTTCATCGGCTGCATCATCGGCTACATTGTTCGCGGGATCGTCGGCGGACAGTCCGCCCGAAGCCAGGGAGCCACGTCCAACGGCCCTCCCACGGGATCGAACGCGGACCGGAGCGGCGAAGAAGAATATTCCAAGACGGCAGAAGCGGGTGATCCCGCATCGAGAGTGGTTACAGTAGAGTCTCCCCCATCCGAGTCAGGCAAGGTCGAGCCGCCGCCAAAGATCCAGGGCCGGCGATCCGAACTTTCTCAAGAGCAACCATTGGGCGGTTCCAAGTCAAACAACCAGATCGGCAACGGCGGCGCACCGCCGAAGGGGCTTCCG
>DATBNA010000153.1:0-4801 GCA_036554545.1 Hyphomonadaceae bacterium | reverse complement strand
CCTTCCGCAGTTGATGCCCAGCAGGGGAATGTCGCGATCGGCCAGCATGCGCGCCGCGCGCAGCATCGTGCCGTCGCCGCCGACCGTGATGGCCAGATCGCAGTCCGCGGGCAATGCGTCCGGCGTGGCCGAACTCAGGCCCGAACCGGGGAGCAGTTCGGCGCAGAGCGGATCGAGCACGATGGCCACGCGGCGGGAGCGCAGGAAGGCGACCACGGCCTCGAGGGTCGCGCGGATCTCGGGCGTGCGGCCATTGGCGATGAGGACGATGCGGTGGAACATCCCTGGTGCTCTCGGGCAGCCCGTTGCGGGCGCTTTCCCGCAAATTATCACGGAGAGAAGGGGGCGCCAACCGCGTTTTGCACTCCCACCGCCGGAGTGCTAACTTTCGCCCGGCAAGTGAAACTGCCGTGACCGGACTTCCCGACGATGACCACCGATCCCTCGCAACTGCCTGAAAGGAGCCTGCTTCTGTTCCGCGCCCTGGTGGAGCATTTCATCCAGGACGGAACGCCGGTCGGTTCCCGCACGCTCGCGCGGGAGACCGGGCTGGATCTCAGCCCCGCGACCATCCGGAACGTCATGGCGGACCTCGAGGACATGGGTCTGCTGCATTCGCCGCATACCTCCGCGGGCCGCGTTCCGACCGTCAAGGGCTATCGGCTGTTCGTGGACGCGCTGCTCCGCGTCAACCGGCCGGGTTCCGCGGAACTCGAGCGCATCGCGCGCGAGCTGGAGAGCGGGGACAGCCTGCACATGCTCATGGAGCGCACCTCCAGCATGCTTTCAGAAATCACGCGGTTGGCGGGTATCGTGATGCTGCCGCGGGCGACGCAGCAGTCGCTGCGGCACATCGAATTCGTCTCGCTCTCGGACAATCGCGTGCTCGTGATCCTCGTGGTCAATGATCGGGAAATCCAGAACCGGATCATTCACACGGCGAGGACGTTCAAGCCGTCCGAGCTGCAGCAGGCCTCCAACTACCTCAATTCGCAATACGGGGGCAAGGACCTGCAGACGGTCCATGCCGAGCTCCTGCGGGATCTCACCCGCATCAAGGACGACGTGTCGGGCCTCATGCAGTCGGCCATCGAGATGGCGCAACAGGCGTTCGGCGCCGGGTCCGGCGACGATTTCGTGCTGTCCGGCCAGACCAACCTCATGGGTGTCGCTGAGCTGGCGGAGATGGACAAATTGAAGCGGCTGTTCGAGGGCTTCAACCGCAAGCGCGACATCCTGCACCTGCTGGAGCAGGCGATCCATGCCCGGGGAGTGCAGATCTTCATCGGCGAGGAATCCGGCTACGAGGTGCTCGACCGGTGCAGCGTTGTCACGTCCCCTTACGAGGTGGACGGCGAAATCCTCGGCGTGCTGGGCGTCATCGGCCCGACGCGCATGGATTACGAGCGCGTGATCCCCATCGTCGACATCACGGCGAAGATGCTGGGATCCGCCTTGAATTCCCGGAACTGACCCCAAGGTCGGCTGGACCGGCCGCCGTGCGGTCGCCGCCCGCATTACGCACTCACTTTCAAATGTCGAAGACGAAGATGCCGAACGAGCAAATGAGGAAGAGCGGTCCCGAAACGCCGGATGCCGCGGAAGAAGCGACGCGGGAAACTCCGGAATGCGCCGCACCGGAGGCACCGCCTGCCGACGACGTGGAGCAGCTGCGGATCCGGATCGAGATCCTCGAGCGGCAGGCGGAAGAGGCGAAGGAACGTTCCCTGCGAGCGCAGGCGGAACTGGAGAACCTGCGCAAGCGCACGACCCGCGACATCGAAAGCGCCCACAAGTATGCGCTCGAGCGTTTCGTCGGCGACCTGCTGCCGGTGATCGACAGCCTGGAACTGGGTGTCGGCGCCGCGGCGTCCGCCGGGGATAGCGACAGCCTGCGCCAGGGCATGGACCTCACGCTCAAGATGTTCCTCGATTCGCTGGCGCGGTTCGGCGTTACCCCGATCGATCCGGCGGGAGAAAAATTCAACCCGGATCGGCACCAGGCCGTGTCCGTGGAGGAGGCGGAGGGCAGGGAGGCCGGGACGATCGTCTCGGTCGTGCAGAAGGGCTACGAGCTGAACGGACGCCTGGTGCGACCGGCCATGGTGGTCGTGGCCAAGTAGGCGTGGCGGCACGGATTTTCGACCGCCCGCGGCTTGAATTTCCACCGGCCCGCCCAAATATAAGCCGGCAGCGGATTTCGATAATTTCCCCGAAAAGACAGACACTTGGAGTGAACGGAGAACGGTAATGGCAAAGATCATCGGTATTGACCTGGGTACCACGAATTCCTGCGTGGCCGTGCTGGAAGGCGGCCAGCCCAAGGTCATCGAAAACAGCGAAGGTGCTCGGACCACGCCCTCGATCGTCGCGTTCGGCGACGACGGCGAAGTACTGGTCGGCCAGTCCGCCAAGCGCCCGGCCGTCACGAACCCCAAGAACACGCTGTTCGCGGTGAAGCGTCTGATCGGCCGGCGCTTCGGGGACGATGTCGTGCAGAAGGACATCAAGATGGTCCCGTACGGGATCGTCAAGGCCGACAACGGCGACGCCTGGGTCGAAATCAACGGCAAGAAGATGGCCCCGCCCGAAATCTCCGCGCGCGTGCTCATGAAGATGAAGCAGACGGCGGAGGATTACCTGGGCGAGAAGGTGACCCAGGCCGTCATCACCGTGCCCGCCTATTTCAACGATTCGCAGCGCCAGGCAACCAAGGACGCCGGCCGCATTGCCGGGCTCGAAGTCCTGCGCATCATCAACGAGCCGACGGCGGGCGCGCTCGCCTACGGCATGGACAAGAAGAAGGGCGACGCCAAGATCGCGGTCTACGATCTGGGCGGCGGCACTTTCGACATTTCGATCATCGAGATCGCGGAAGTCGACGGCGAACACCAGTTCGAGGTGCTGGCCACCAACGGCGACACGTTCCTCGGCGGCGAGGACTTCGACCTGCGCGTCATCGACTGGCTCTGCTCGGAATTCAAGAAACAGTCGGGGATCGACCTGCACAACGATCCGCTCGCCCTGCAGCGCCTCAAGGAGGCAGCGGAGAAGGCGAAGATCGAGCTGTCCTCGACGCAGCAGACCGACGTCAACCTGCCGTACATCACGGCGGACGCGAGCGGTCCGAAGCATCTCAACATCAAGCTCTCGCGCGCCAAGCTGGAGTCGCTGGTCGGGGATCTCGTCGAGAAGACCATCGAACCCTGCCGCATCGCGATCCAGGACGCCGGGCTGAAGGCTTCGGATATCAACGAGGTCATCCTGGTCGGCGGCCAGACGCGCATGCCGATGGTGCAGGACAAGGTGAAGCAGTTCTTCGGCAAGGAGCCGCGGCATGACGTCAATCCCGACGAGGCCGTCGCCGTGGGCGCCGCAATCCAGGCCGGCGTGCTGGGCGGCGAAGTCAAGGACGTGCTGCTGCTCGACGTGACCCCGCTGTCGCTCGGCATCGAGACGCTCGGCGGCGTGATGACCAAGCTGATCGAGAAGAACACGACGATCCCGACCAAGCACGCGCAGGTATTCTCGACGGCCGACGATCGCCAGACGGCGGTCACGGTGCACGTCCTCCAGGGCGAGCGCGAAATGGCGGCCGGCAACAAGTCTCTGGGCCGCTTCGACCTGACCGACATCCCGCCGGCGCCGCGCGGCGTGCCGCAGATCGAGGTCACCTTCGACATCGACGCGAACGGCATTCTGAACGTCTCCGCGAAGGACAAGGCAACGAGCAAGGAACAGAAGATCACGATCAAGGCCAACTCCGGACTGTCCGATGAGGAGGTCAAGAAGATGATCCGCGACGCCGAGCTGCATGCGCAGGAAGATCGTGCGGCCCGGGAACTCGCGGAAGTCCGCAATGGCGCCGAGCAGATGGTCTACGCGACCCGCAAGTCGCTGGAAGAACTGGGCGAGAAGGTCGAGGCCGGAGAGAAGAAGGACATCGAGTCGGCGATCGCGGCCGTGGAAGAGGCCTTGAAGGGCGACGACAAACCGGCGATCGAGGCCAGGACCCAGGCGCTGGCCGGCGTCGCCGGCAAGCTGGCGGAGCGTGTCTACAAGGAACAGGCGGCGTCGCAGCAGCCGGCCGGCAACGAAGGTTCCGCGAAGCCGGATGGTTCCGGCAAGGGCGGCGACAATGTCGTCGACGCCGAGTTCGAGGAAGTCGACGACGACAAGAAGTAATCGCTGAAAAGGCCGTCCATGGCCTTTTCAGCGGACGGAAGGCGAAGACGCGGTCTTCGCCTTCCTTCATTTCTCAATCGCTTTCGCGATTGAGAAATGCCGTACCTCCTGTACGGTAGTGCTTCCGGGGCCCAGCGCGGCGCATAGCGGACGATCATGGTGGCAAAACGCGATTACTACGAAGTTCTGGGCCTGTCGCGCAACGCGACCGAAGCGGAGATCAAGAAGGCCTACCGGCGCCTCGCGATGAAGCACCATCCCGATCGCAACCCGGGCGACAAGGCGGCGGAGGAGAACTTCAAGGAAGCCAAGGCCGCCTACGACGTGCTGTCCGACGAGCGCAAGCGCGCCGCCTACGACCAGTTCGGCCATGCCGGGGTCGAGGGCGCCGCCGCGGGTCCGGGCGGTTTCGGCGGCGGGCAGGGCTTCGGCGGTTTCGGGGACATCTTCGACAGCGTCTTTGGCGACATCTTCGGGGGCGCGGGTCGAGGCGAACGCGTGTACCGGGGCGCGGACCTGCGCTACGACCTCGAGCTCAGCCTGGAAGAAGCGGTTGCCGGAACGACCATCAAGATCCGGGTGCCGAAGCTCGTTGCGTGCGAAACCTGCAAGGGTT
>DATBNA010000110.1:0-9709 GCA_036554545.1 Hyphomonadaceae bacterium | reverse complement strand
CGACACGCGAGCATCCACAGATCGTCCGCCTCGTCACCGAAGACATCGCCAACACGCCGCGCACCGGGCTCCTCACCGGCAGGGACCTCCTGATGGGCCGCGGCTACAATGCGTTCTGGATCGATCCGGGCGAGCGCTTCGGCGTTGTGAAAGGCGAGACCCGCACAGCTTGGATCACCGATCCACCCAATGGAAAGATCCCCTACAGCGAAGCCGGACGGAAGCTGGCCCACGAGGGCGATGCGAGGCTTGGCTATTCAGACCCTGAATCGCGTCCGCTGCCCGACCGCTGCCTCGCCACCGGCGGGCGCACCGGTCCGCCGATGATCAACGGCCTCTACAACAACCACTACCAGATCGTGCAGACGCCGACGCACGTGCTGATCCACACCGAGATGATCAGCCATGCCCGCGTCATTCCGCTGGCGAAGGAGCACAAGGCGTCGGCGGGATCCATCCAGCCGCTGTTCGGCGATTCCATCGCCCACTACGAAGGCGACAAGCTGGTCATCGAGACGACCAGCTTCAGTCCCTATCATGGCTGGCAGGACCACCCGGCCTACCTGTCGGCACGAGCGAAGGTCACCGAGCGCTTCAGCCGCGTCTCCGACGACAAACTGCTCTACGAGTTCACGGTCGATGATCCGACTTTCTACTCGAAGCCGTGGAGCGGCGAGATCACCTACTGGAACGACGGCGAGCGCATTTACGAGTACGCCTGCCATGAGGGGAACTATGCGATGGCCGGCATCCTTCAGGGCGCCCGCGTGCGCGAAGCCAAAGGCCTGCCGCTGGATCAGGCGCTCGAAGAATAGGGGGTTCACGTGAAACACGTCATCCTTACCGCAAGCGTGCTGGCGCTGGCGGGCGCTGCCGGTTTGCCTGCACACGCACAGGACTGGAAGCCGCCGCACAACTCCTTCGGCCAGCCCGATCTCGTCGGTACATGGAACACCGGCTCGCTTACCAATCTCGAGCGTTCGGCGCAGTTCAAGGATCTGATCGTCCCGGATGCGCAGGCCGAGCAGGTTGCGCGCCAGCGCTACACCGCCACCCAGCGAGCCCAGGCGCCGACTGACCAGTCCACCGGCGCGCCGACCGACCGCAACAGCAATGCCGGATACAACCGCTTCTGGCTCGATCCCGGCTCAACGCTGGGCAAGGTGAAGGGAACCTATCGTTCGTCCTGGATCATCGATCCGCCGGACGGCAAGATTCCGTTCTCGGCGCAGGGCCGCAAGCTGGCGGCGGAAGGCGAGGCGCGGCTTGGATATTCCGATCCTGAATCGCGCCCGCTGCCGGACCGCTGCCTTGCCTCGGTAGGACGAAACGGCCCGCCGATGATGAACGGACTCTACAACAACCACTTCCAGATCGCGCAGTCGCCGACGCATGTGGTCATCCACGCCGAGATGATGAGCAACGCCCGGATCATCGCGCTGGCGAACAAACACCAGCCCGCCGCCGTGGCGCCGCTGTTCGGCGACGCCATCGGCCGCTGGGAAGGCGACACGCTCGTGGTCGAGACCACCAATTTCAACGACTACCATCGCTGGCAGGATCATCCGGCCTATCTTTCTGCCAACGCAAAGGTCACCGAGCGCTTCACGCGCGTTGCTGAAGACGAGCTGCTCTACGAATTTACCGTCGACGACCCGACCTATTATTCGCAGCCCTGGAAGGGCGAGATGGCGTGGCGGAAGGATGGAGAGATCAGCTACGAATATGCCTGCCACGAAGGCAACTACGCCTTGCAGGGCATACTCGCCGGCGCCCGCGTGTTCGAGGCGCAAGGCCGTCCTCAGGTGCAGGGAACCGGCGAGTAGACCTCAGGTCTGACGCCTCAGGCGTCAGTATTCATCGTGATAGCGCACCCAGTGCATGGTGAAGGGCAGGCCGCCCTCGTCGCGGCCTTTCGGCGTCATGTCGAGCATGTTGTAGACGCCATTGGTGATGTCCTGCCCGCGGCCGTAGGTCGAGTAGGCATGATAGATTTCGCCATACTCGCCCTTCACGAACGCGCTGAAGCCTTGCAGGTCCTTGAACGGCACGGCTTGCCTTTGGTAGTTGTATATCGCCTCGCCCTTGGCATCGGGCTCGAATGAGACGGCGAAGTCGTAGTTGAACGTCGTGCCGCCCGATGACACCCACGGGAACTTCCAGCCGAGGCGCTTGGCCTGTTTCTGGAGCTTCTCGACCGGCGCGCGCGAGATCGCGACGAAGGACGTATCGCGCGCATTGAGATGCGGGATCGCGCCGTCGAACTGGTCGGCCCAGAAGGAGCACGATTTGCAGCCCCATTCGGACTCCGGCGCAAACATGAAATGATAGACTAGAAGTTGGCTGCGTCCCGCGAACAGGTCGGGCAGGTTGAGTGGGCCGGTCGGCGCATTGAACACGTAGTCCGTGTCAACCTTCACCCACGGCATCGCCTGACGCCTCACTGTCAGCGCATCGCGCTGCCTGGTGAATTCCTTTTCCGCTGACAGCAGCGCCACGCGCGCCTTCAGCCATTCCTCACGGCTTGCAATCCGGGCCTTCATGTCCTGCTCCTTTTTATTCAACATATATGTTGATAGTCAATCGACATGTTGATATTAGGAGCTGCAGTCAAGAGGGTGCTGAACGAAAAAGGCTCGAAATGCTGTGTTGCCTTCTCAGCGCGCTGATGGCCGGGAACCTCGCGGTCGCCGGAAAGGCAGGCGCGAGCCTGGCGCGGCGGCCCGGCGCCGTTGCAGCGATTGTGCTGGTGCTTGCGGTCGCCAGCGGGATTGCGGTTGCGCCTGCCGTAGCCGAGCATGCCGGCCACTACGCGGCGCGGGCGGAAGTCAGTCGCCGTTCGGTGCTCGAGGAAATTCTCGCGCAGCCGTTCTGTTCAGGCGAGGCAAGGCAATGACACTGGCGCTGGTAAAGGATCGGCCGTCCGCCGAGGAAAGGGAGGAGGCGTTGGACCGCGTGTTCTTCGCGCTTTCGGATCCCGTGCGGCGGACGATCCTGAGACGGCTGGACGAAGGGCCAGCGCTGGTCTCCGAACTCGCCGCGCCGTTCGACATGTCGCTGCAGGCGGTCTCCCGCCATATCCAGGTGCTGGTGCGCGCCGGCTTGGTGGCGCAGGAGCGGACCGGCCGGATCGCTCGCTGCAATCTCGACGCTGCGCCGCTCTACGACGCAGCCGTCTGGCTCAACCACTATACCAAATACTGGCAGCAATCATTCGACGACCTGGCCGCCTTCGTGAAGGCGCTGCCGCCTTCAAGGCCAAAACGCGTCACCAAGCCAACGACCAAGGGCAAACGCAAATGATGATCCGGGAAAATGCGCGCATCATTTCCCTGCAGACAAGGCTCTCGGAGGTCCGGACCGAATTGCAGAGGGCGATGGCTGAGGAAGCCCAGGGCGAAGCGAAGGACTATTCGTTTGCAACGCTGAAAGGACCCGTATCCCTGTCGGCGCTGTTCGGCGAGAAGCGCGACCTGCTCATGGTCCACAACATGGGCACGCACTGCTCAAGCTGCACAATGTGGGCGGATGGCTTCAACGGCCTCTATCCGCACGTGTCGGACCGGGCTTCCTTTGTGGTGTCGAGCCCGAATTCTCCGGAGGAGCAGGCCGCGTTCGCTGCCTCGCGCGGCTGGGTCTTCCCGATGGTCAGCACGCAGGGCACGCGATTCGCCGCCGACATGGGCTTCGAGAACGCAACAGGGCAGGCGATGCCGGGCGTCTCGGCCTTCCAGAAGCAGGACGGGAAGATCGTTCGGGTTTCGGCAGCCGGCTTCGACACGGGCGACGAGTACTGTTCGGTGTGGCGCTTGTTCGACCTTCTGCCCGAAGGCGTCGACGGTTGGCGTCCGAAGAAGAGCTATGGCTGAGCATCGCCGAGGGCGAAGTCGACCAGCGCGTGGGCGTGGAGGTCGAGTGTGTCATACCCCGGCAGGCCGGCGTCCGTCGGCGGAAACAGCATGCCGATCTCGGTGCAGCCGAAGATGACGCTGTCGGCTTCCTGTTCATCCGCCGCCGCAATCATCTCGCGCACCCGCTTGCGCGAGGCGTCAATAACCACGCCATGAATCAGTTCGTCGAAAATAATGGCGTGCAAGCCGTCGCGGTCGGCTTTCCCGGGCACAACAGCCGCGATCCCTTTCACCGCCAGGTGGTCCCGCATGAAGGGGTCTTCCATGGTGTAGCGGGTGCCCAGGAGAAGCGGGCGAGAGCGGCCGTCGCGTCTCAGTCCGTCAGCCAGCGCGTCGCCGATGTGCAGGAGAGGCAATTGCGTAGCCGCCATCACCTGATGGGCGACCTTATGCATGGTGTTGGCCCCTATGGCGATGACCTGCGCCCCGGCCCGCTCCAGCGCCTGGGCGGCGTCGGCGAGAGCGGCGCCGGCTTCTTTCCACCGGCCCTCCCGCTGCATTTGCTCGATCGGCGCGAAATCGAGGGAATTGACGATCAGGCTGGCGGAGTGGGCCCCGCCAAGCCGATCGGCGACCAACTGATTGATGCGCTCGTAATAGGTCTTCGAGCTTTGCCAGCTCATCCCGCCGATCAGGCCGATTGTCCGCATGCTTCCCATCCTGTCGCGCCCGGATAGACGCGGGCCGACCATACGTCAAAACGGCCCCGATGATCTTGGCGACCGCCATTCCTGGCGACATCGGCGGCCCGATGTCCTTAACGTCAAGATGGCCATTTGGCAGCCGGACCCTGTCTTGCTGTCCGCCGCTGAATTCCCCCAGCACGGTCTTTCGCGGCCAGAAGTGCGGCTACTGCCTGCGTCCTGTTGCTTCTGCCCGATGTCGCAGTAGTGTCCGCCCGCGGGGTAGTGGGCTATGAAACAGGTATTCACAAAAGTCGGACTGAGCGTTCTCACCGCACTCACGGGCGGAGCTGCGTGGATGATCGCCGAACCGGGCGCACAGTCGCTCATGTCGGCCATGTTCAAACCGGCCGCGCCCACGGCCGAGGCTGCAGAGGTTGCCGAGGTCACCGGTCTCAGGGATTCGCAGGCCGCCAACACGTCGCTGGGTGCAGCGATGGAGGGGCTGCTCAATATCGCCCGGGCCGCCAACCGGCCAGACATCGACCTGATCTCCCTGACAGCAGCCCGGGCGCGGATTTCCGAACTCAGCGCCAAGATCGGCGGGCTGGCGGCCGGGGATGAAGCTGCGCTCAAACTGCTCAACGACGACATCAACGCGACCGCGCTTGCCGCCGCGCGTTCCGAGATCGCCGCGCTCTCCAGCCAGGCGGACAAGATCGGCGGTTCGATCCGCAGCGACTTCCTGACAGCCGAGAAAGAGCTGGCTGCCCAGAAGAAACAACTTGACGCCGATAGCGCGCGGGCCCGTGTCGCCTTCGAAGAAGCCATGACCGGCATCAAGTCCGCCGTCGTCATCGCCGTGGGCTCCGACGCCGCCTCGGTCATCGCCGCGGCCAGCAACGCCGAGCAGGCCATGGTCACGCTGGCTTCTCTCAAGTCATCGGGCCAGAGCGCCTTCTCGAAGACGAAGCGCGAGGCCTTCAACGCCAGCATCAAGACGTCGCGCCAGACCGTCGATGAGATCGTCGCCCTGGCGGCAGGCAAGAAAGCCAGCGTCTTTGCCAGCCGCGACCGCAAGGCTGACGCCAAATACCTGCAGGACACTGCGGCCTGGGCGAAATCGCGCATGGCGGAGCTGGATCAGGCTGCGGCCAAGATCAGCACGGCGGACCGCAAGACCCTCACCCAGTCAGCCGCGCGGGCAGCGGAGGTCAGCGCCGAGCTCCAGGCGGCTGTCATTCACGTACGGGAAGTTTCGGCGCGTCTGGCGGCGACCAAATCCTGACGTCTTCGATCAGCCCGGGAGCTGCAACGCTTTCAGCTTTTCGCTTGCCGCCGTAATGCTGTCGTCTGCCTGCTTCAGCATAGTTGCGGCCTGTTCGCGCATCTGTGCGCGCGCGTTGAAGAGAGCGTAGGGCGGTATGCCTTCGCCAAGGGACTGCAGCACATTGTCGAAGTCACGCACGAGCTGGTCGGCAAGGTTGATGTTGGACGCCTCGGCGCTGAGGATCGCCTCCAGCTCGGGCCGGACGGCGGGACGCTGGTCGATCGGCGCGTTGGAGATGAGGGCGTTGAATTCGGTGCGCTTGGCTTCCCGCCAGGCGCGGGCAGCCTCCAGTCCTGTCTTCGCCTCGGCTGCCTTTGTCGTCACAACGGGCTTGGCGTCGGGCTTTTTTGCATCGAAGGATTGCCTGCCGAGCGCCATCTGGCCTTCCAGCCAGGCCGCATAGACCTTCCAGGCGTGCGCCTCGCGCGAGGCGGCTTCGATGGCGGTAATCGTGGAGCGGACCGCGCCCAGCTCCTGTTCCATGGATGCTATGGCTTCCTTGCCAGCTGCGATGGCGGCGGTGTTGCGAGGATTGGCTCCCTGGCCGTGGGAGACCGGCGCCATCGTCAGCCCGGCAGCGGCAGCCGCAACAAGAAGTCCCCGCAGGACATGCCGGCCGGACAGTTTCAACATGGGCGCCCCTGTTCCGTTAAGGTTTTTCGATAGGGGCCGCTCCGAAACCGGTCAACGAGGCTTCACACATTTGGCTTGCCTTGACCTTCAGCATGCCCCGGCGTAGGGAACCCGCCTTCCGCGCAGACAGCCCGAAAACCGGCGCCTGTGCTTTGACCGGGACGACCCCCACCTCAGGTGGACGAGCCCGGCGAGGTCCCCCGCCCAGCGCGTTGCGCTCAGCGGGGTTTCCGGCGTTCGGCCGGGCCTCTGATCGCGGAAATGGAGTGACGGCTTGTTTGATGCGCTGACAGAAAAGCTCGGCAAGGTCTTCGACGACCTGACAGGTCGCGGCGCCCTGTCCGAGAAGGACGTCAACGAGGCGCTGCGCGAGATCCGCGTGGCGCTGCTCGAGGCCGATGTGGCCCTGCCGGTCGTCAAGAAATTCATCGACGATGTCCGGCCCAAGGCGGTTGGCGAAAATGTCATCCGCTCGATCAAGCCGGGCCAGCTCGTCGTCAAGATCGTCTATGACGCGCTGGTCGATACGCTGGGTGGAGACGAAGAACCGCCGCCGCTCAAGATCGACTCGCCGCCTGCCGTCATCATGATGGCCGGCCTGCAGGGCTCGGGCAAAACCACCACGTCCGGCAAGCTTGCGAAACGCCTCAAGGACGTCGAGCGCAGACGAGTGCTGGTCGCCTCGCTCGACACGCGACGTCCGGCGGCGATGGAGCAGCTGAAGGTTCTCGCCGGCCAGGTCGGCGTCGATGCGCTGCCGATCGTCGAGGGGCAACTTGCCGCCGACATCGCGCGCCGCGCTGTGCAGGCTGCGAAGTTCGGCGGCTATGACGTGCTGATACTCGACACGGCGGGCCGCACGACGCTCGACGAGCAGATGATGAACGAGGCGGCCGAGATCGCCTCGATCGCCAATCCCAACGAGACGCTGCTGGTCGCCGACGCGCTGACTGGCCAGGACGCGGTCGAGACCGCGCGGCGTTTCCACGAACGCCTGCCGCTCACCGGCCTCGTGCTCACCCGCATGGACGGCGACGGCCGCGGCGGCGCCGCGCTGTCGATGCGCGCCGTGACCGGCCTGCCGATCCGTTTCCTCGGTGTTGGCGAGAAGCTTGACGGCCTTGACGTGTTCGACGCGCGCCGCGTGGCCGGCCGCATCCTCGGGCAGGGCGACATTGTTGCGCTTGTCGAAAAGGCCAAGGCCGACATCGACCAGGCAGAAGCCGAGCGCATGGCGAAGAAGCTGGCCAAGGGCCAGTTCGACCTCGAAGACCTCGCTGCCCAGCTTCGCCAGATGAAGAAGCTCGGCGGCCTTGGCGGCATGATGGACCTGATGCCGGGCGTGCAGAAGGCGAAGGCGCAGATGGCCGCCGCCAACATCAACGACAGGATGCTGGCGCGCCAGGAAGCGATCATCATGTCGATGACGCCGCAGGAACGGCGCAAGCCCGACATTCTCGCCGCCTCGCGGAAGAGACGCATCGCAGCCGGCGCCGGCGTCGACGTCGCCGAGGTCAACAAGGTGCTGAAGATGCACCGCGGGATGGCCGACATCATGAAGAAGGCCGGCAAGGGCGGCATGAAGGGCATGGCGAAGGCGCTGGGCGGCATGATGGGCGGCGGAGGTCCGGCGGGGCCGGGTCCGCAAGTGAACCAGGCCGCGCTGAACCAGCTCAAGAACCTTGGCGGTCCAGGCGGACCGAAACTGCCGGGCCTCGGCGGCGGAGGGTTGCCGGGTCTGGGCGGCGGTCTTCCGGGACTTGGCGGACCCCAAAAAGGAAGTCAGGCGGGGGACAAGAAGAAATGACAACCGATCCCAAGTCAGACCTGCAACGTCTGCGCGCTTCGATCGACAACATCGACGCGGCGGTGATCCACATGCTGGCCGAGCGCTTCAAGGCGACTAAAGCCGTCGGCGAGCTCAAGGCCGCGCACGGCATGCCGCCTGCCGACAAGACGCGCGAAGCCGAGCAGATCGAACGGCTGCGCCGTCTGGCGCGCGAGGCCGACCTCGATCCTGACTTCGCCGAGAAATTCCTCAACTTCATCGTGACGGAGGTCATCCGCCATCACGAAAAGCTGCAGGGCAAGGCCTGACCTTGTCCTCGACCATCAACCCAAACCCGAACGAACAAACTGAAAGGTAGTCCATGTCCCTGAAAATCCGTCTCGCCCGCGGCGGCTCCAAGCACCGCCCCTACTACAACGTCGTCGTCGCCGACTCGCGCTTTGCACGCGACGGCCGCTTCATCGAGAAGCTGGGCGCCTACAACCCGCTGCTCGGCAAGGAAGACGAGAAGCGTTTCGCCGTCGATCTCGAAAAAGCCAGGGAGTGGATCAAGAAAGGCGCGACGCCGACCGATCGCGTCGCCCGCTACCTGGCAAAAGCCGGCCTCGTGAAGTGGGAGCACGGTAACAACCCCAAACGCGCCGAGCCGGGCGAAAAGGCCAAGGCCCGCGTCACCGAGCGAGCCGAGCGCGAAGAAGCCCGCAAGGCCGCCGCTGCCGAGGCCAAGGCTGCCGCCGAAGCTCCAGCCGCCGAGTAGGGCGGCTTGGGCCCAAAAACGGACATCGTGATCCGCGACGCGGTGGAGAGCGACGAGGACTTCATCCTCGCCCTCAACGCCGCGTCGACACCTGCTGTGGCGGAGATGGACGCTGAAGACTATCGAGACATCGCAGGCTGGGCGCATCGCGTGCTTGTCGCTGAAATTGACGGCGAGCGCTCCGGCTTCCTGATCCTGATCCGGCCTGGCTCGGCCTATCCGAGCGACAATTACGGCTGGTTCGAAGCAAAGTTCGACAACCACCTCTACATCGACCGCATCGCCGTAAGCGAAGCCGCCAAGGGCAAAGGCCTCGGCCGCGCCTTCTATGACGAGGCTGCACGCATTGCGGCGAAGAACGGCGACCAGCGACTCACCTGCGAGGTCAATGTCGAGCCGCCCAATCCGCAGAGCATGGCGTTCCACGAGCGGGTGGGTTTCCGCCGCCTGCTGTCGCGCCCATCGCGGTCTGGCAAGGTCGTGGCCATGCTGGAAAAGCCGCTGTGAGCACGGAGCGTCTGGTCGTCGTGGGCCAGATCGCCGGCGCTTTCGGCGTAAAGGGGGAGGCGCGCGTCCGGTCTTTCACCGACGATCCCTTGGCCTGCTTCTCCTACGGACCGCTGATGGACGAGAAAGGCGTTGTCGTTCTGACGCCCATAAAGGCGC
>DATBNA010000062.1:0-2540 GCA_036554545.1 Hyphomonadaceae bacterium | reverse complement strand
TCAGTCGTCTGGATCCTCAAGAACGTGATGCCGAAGATGGGCGTCGAGGTGACATGGGTCGATGGCTCGGACATCGGCCAATGGGAGAAGGCGCTGAAGGCGCCGGCGCGGTTCACGATCATCGAAACGCCGTCCAATCCCCTGCTCGATGCGGTCGACATGCGCGCGGTCGCGGACCTCACGCACCGCGCCGGCGGCGAATTCATTGTCGACAACGTGTTCGCCTCGCCTGTCCTGCAGAAGCCGCTGCAGTTCGGCGCGGACTGGGTGGTCTATTCGACGACCAAGCACATGGACGGCCAGGGCCGTACGCTTGGCGGCGCCATCCTCGGACGCAAGAAAGCGATCGAGGACCATATCCAGCAATACTACCGACACACTGGCCCATCGATGTCGCCTTTCAACGCCTGGGTGGTGCTGAAGGGCCTAGAGACGATGGACCTGCGCGTGAGGCGCATGAGCGAGAATGCGCGCTATGTGGCCGACCGGCTGGTGAAGAACCCGAAGATCGCTGCGGTGCGCTATCCGGGACGCCCGGACCATCCGCATCACAACATCCACGCGGCGCAAATGCCGGAAGGCGGCGGATCGCTGGTGGCGCTCTCCATCAAGGGCGGCGGCAAGGCGGCGTTTGCGGCGCTGAACCGGCTCAACCTGATCGATATCTCCAACAACCTTGGAGATTCGAAGTCACTGATCACGCACCCGGCGACGACGACGCATCGCACGTTGACGGATGAAGAGCGCGCAGCAATCGGTCTCGATGACAGCTGGGTACGGCTGTCGGTCGGGCTGGAGGATCCGCAGGACGTGGCGGAGGACCTCGAACAGGCGCTCTCGGCATGACCAAGCCCCGGAAGCGCGGCGTGGCCTACGAGGCGGAAACAGACGGTATCGTCGTTCGCGTGAAGCCGTCCTTCCTCGAAGAAGAAAGTTCGCCCGAAGAGCATCGCTTCATCTGGGCCTACCATGTCGAGATCGAGAACAAGGGCTCGCGTACCTTTCAATTGATGACGCGCCACTGGCGCATCACCGACCGCGAGGGCCGCGTGCAGGAAGTGAACGGTTCGGGTGTAGTCGGACAGAATCCGGTGCTCGCGCCAGGCGAGACCTTTGAATACACCTCGGGCTGTCCGCTCAGCGAGCCCTCCGGTGTGATGCAGGGAACCTATCGCCTCGAGGACGAGGAAGGCGGAATGCTTGAAGCGCGCATTCCGCTGTTCGTGCTGGACAGCCCCTACGACAATCGCGCCGCCAACTAGCCGTCAGATATTGGCGACCGGAAAGCGATAGAGCCGGCCGCAGAACTGGCAGTCGGCCGTGATGGCGCCGTCGGCTTCCGCCAGCGACCTGATTTCGTCCTTCGGCATCTGCCGCAGGGTCGCCAGCAGCTTCTCTTCCGAACAAGTGCACTTGTCAGCCAGCGAGCGCGGCGTCTCCAGGCGCACGCCGTTCTCGTGGAACAGGCGGAAGAGCAGCGTCGCAGAGGACAGATCCGGATCGGCAAGCTCAAGGTCGGTGATGGTGTCGAACAGGGCCCGGGCATTGTCCCACGGCTCGTCGGTCGCGCCGCGGGCTGCGTCGCCCGCAACCTGCTGGATCAATGCGCCGCCCGCCCGCCAGCGTTTTGTGCCGCCGGGCTCGGAGATCTCGCCGACAGCGAGACGCACGCGCGTCGGGATCTGTTCGGATTGCGTGAACCAGGTCTGCGCGCAGTCGGCCAGCGTAGCGCCTTCGATCGGCACGAGGCTTTGCCACGGCGCCTGGTCCGGGTCATTGGGCTGCAGCAGCATGGCAAGCACGCCCTTGCCGATCACCTGCGGAATGTGCGGCCGCTGGCCCTTGTTGATGCGGTCGAGCCTGTCCCACTTTTCCTTGTCGATGCGCAGATAGCCGCGCACGCCGCCATCGGAACGCGCTTCGGCGACCATCAGCGAGACCGGGCCTTCGCCCTGGGCCTGCACCAGCACCTTGCCGTCGAACTTGAGAGAAGCCGAAACCAGCACGGCGAGCGTTATCGCCTCGCCGAGCAGATGCGCGGCCCAGCGCGGGTATTCGTGGCGCTTGATGATGGGGTCGAGCACCCCATCGCCCAGACGCGCTATGCGGCCACGGACGGATGTGTCCTCGATCTGGAATGTGGCGACGAAATCGTCGCCCTCGCCCAGAGGGTCATTGAGCATTCGGGAGTCGGCCATGGCGCGGGTTAGCATGTTGGGGGACGCGGTCCAACATGGGCGGCAGGTTCGCTGCATTCAAGGCAAGCGCTTGCGGCTGCCTCTTGAAGCCCAAGCTTGAGGTCCCAACTTCCATTGATAGATTGTCGCAGGACATCTTGGGGGGCATCATGAAGCTGAAGGTCTTCAAGGCATTCGCGGCGACGTGGGCGTTCCTGTTGCTTCGCGACCTTCGGCCTGGTCACGCCCCCTGAATATTTCGAGGCAATGAACAGCGGCGGGTTCGGATCGCCGGAAGAGATGCGAGAGACCATGCGCGCCGCCAACGAAGCGCTGGCGCAGGGTTACGATCTTTCCCTTCCG
>DATBNA010000056.1:0-7359 GCA_036554545.1 Hyphomonadaceae bacterium | reverse complement strand
CGAGCGGAATGATGTCCTCATTCCATTCCGTGTCGCCGGTGTAGGCGACCGTCCTGCCATCGACGCTGACCCGCAGCCCCAGCGGCGGCGCGCCGCACGGATGTCGCATCGGATAGGCTTCAACCCGGACGCCGTGCACATTGCGTCGTTCTCCCAGCGCAATCTCGATCAGCTCCACTTCGAATTTCAGCTTCGTCTCCGACGATCCGGGAAACAGCACTTCCTGCGCCTGCATCAACCGCTCTTCGAGTCCGTAAGGCCCCGCGATCGTCAGCCGCTTCGTCCGCTTCGAATAGAGCTGCGCGTCCAGCAGGAAGAAGGGCAGGCCGGCGAAATGGTCGCCATGCAGGTGCGTGATGAAGATCGCATCGATCGAGTTGGGATCGATGCCTTCCTTCCGTATCGCCACCATGCTCGATGCGCCGCAGTCGATCAGGAAGGCGCCGCCCGAATGCTCCACCCGGAAACAGGTGTTGAACCTGCCGCCTGTGCCAAAGGCATCTCCGGAACCGATGAAATGGAATTTCATGGGGACAAGCTGCATCACACTCGCCCCGCGCGAAAGGGGCCCACCGCGACGCGCTTGACCCTTTCAGGCCTGCCCCCTAGGCGAAACGGACAGGAGCCCTGAATGTCCGTCGCGTCCCTCGCAGCAACCGCCAAGGCCTGGCCATTCGAGCTGGCGCGCGAGCTCAAGGCGCGCATCGAGAAGCTCGAAAAAGCCGGCCGGCCGAAAGACGCTCCCGTCGTCTTCGAGACCGGCTACGGCCCCTCGGGCCTGCCGCACATCGGCACGTTCGGCGAAGTCGTCCGCACCACCATGGTCCGCCGCGCCTTCGAGGCGCTGACCGATGGCCAGTACAAGACGCGCCTCATCTGCGTCTCCGACGACATGGACGGCATGCGCAAGATTCCGGACACCGTCCCCAATCCGGAAAAGCTGAAGGATTATCTCCAGAGGCCGCTCACCTCCGTGCCCGATCCTTTCGGCACGCATGAGAGCTATGGCGCGCACATGAACGCACGCCTGCGTTCCTTCCTCGACTCGTTCGGTTTCGAATACGAGTTCGCCTCGGCGACGCAGCTCTACAAGTCCGGTCGCTTCGACGAGATGCTGCGCCGAGCCGCCGAAAAGTACGACGACATCATGAAGGTGATGCTGCCGACGCTGGGCGACGAACGGCGCGAAACCTATTCGCCATTCCTGCCGATCTCGCCCACCGGCGGACGCGTGCTCTACGTCCCGATGAAAAAGGTCGACGCCAAAGCTGGTACGGTCACGTTCGAAGACGAGAACGGGCAGGACACGATCGTCCCCGTCACCGGCGGGAACGTTAAGCTGCAGTGGAAGCCTGACTTCGGCATGCGCTGGGCCGCCCTCGGCGTCGACTTCGAGATGTTCGGCAAGGACCACCAGGCCAACATGGGCGTCTACGACCGGATCTGCGAAATCCTCGGCGCGCCTGCGCCGCTGCATTACGTCTACGAACTGTTTCTCGACGAGAAAGGCGAGAAGATTTCAAAGACCAAGGGCAACGGCATCTCGGTCGAGCAGTGGCTCGCTTATGCGCCCGCGGAATCGCTGTCGCTCTACCAGTTCCAGAAGCCGCGCACCGCCAAGAAGCTCTACTTCGACGTCATCCCGAAGGCCGTCGACGAATATCTGACCTTCCTCGAGAAGTATCCGAAGGAAACGCCGGAACAGCAGCTCGAAAATTCGGTTTGGCATATCCACGGCGGCAAGCCGCCGGCGAAATCCTCGCCTGTATCCTTCGCCATGCTGTTGAACCTCGTCTCGGCGGCGAACGCGTCGACCAAGGAAGTGCTGTGGGGCTTCATCCGGCGCGAGGCGCCCGATGCGACGCCCGCGACCGATCCGCTGCTCGACCATCTCGTCGGCTATGCGCTCAACTACTACGCCGACTTCGTGAAGCCGGCAAAAGTCTACCGCGCGCCGAACGAGCTGGAGCGCATGGCGCTCGAGGATCTCGCGGGTCGGCTGGAGCGCTGGGACGGGCCGACCGATGCGGAGAGCTTGCAGACCATGGTCTTCGCCGTCGGAACAGAGCACAAGTTCGAGCCGCTGCGCGCCTGGTTCACCGCGATCTACGAAGTCCTGCTCGGCCAGAGCCAGGGCCCGCGCTTCGGCGGCTTCATCGCGCTCTATGGCGTAAAGGAAACGGCGGTGCTGGTGCGCGATGCGCTGGCCGGGAAGGTGAGTTAAGCGAAGCGTCCAAACGCCAGCACCGAAAACACTGCTGTCACGATGTAGCTCAGAGCCGCGAGCGGTTTGAGGCTCGGCAGCAGGCGAGCGAGGTCCGGCTCCTGCTTCGCCCGTGCGTAGATCACCTCGATGCTCACGGTTGTTGTTGTCAGCACAATCGCAAATCCCATCTTCATCCAGAACATCGGGTTCAGCGGATATTCGTCGGGATGCGTCGCCACCAGCGCAATTCCGGTCGGCCACAGCACGAGGATACCCATCAGCGACATGGTCGAGAACACTCGCCCCACGCCGCGCATCGCGCCGCCTTTCTCCTTCTGCTTGGGCCGGGCGTGGCCCAGCGTCAGCATCGCCGCAAAGCCGCCCGCCGATCCCAGCATCAACGCCAGCACGTGGAGAATGACCAGCGCGCTATCCATGGCGGCCTAGTGGAAAGCCAGCGCCGCAAAGACCACGGCGAGCAGCGCCGATATGCCGGCGACCGGTCCGAGCCTCGGCAGGTTCGCCGCGGCCGCAGCATTGCCCTTCTTCACCTGCGCGTAGGTGACCTCGATCAGGATCGCCGCCAGCGTCAGCGTGGCGACGAACACCAGCTTCACCCAGAACATCTGCGGCATGGCGCCGAAGCCGCCATACCTGAACTGCACCAGCGCTCCGCCCGTAACCAGCATCAGCACCAGCCCGAACGTCGACAGCCTCGCCAGCGCCGGCCCCGCGCCGCGCACGATGATGGCCTGCTCCTCCGGCAGCGAGCGCGCGTAACCCATCACGATGGTACTGCCGATTCCGCCGCCGGCGCCCATCATCAGCCCCGCAAAGTGGACAATCAGCAGCGCATCCAGAATCGTCTGGTCCATTGACCCCTCCTGCCACGCCGCGGGTTAGAGCACAGTTGCGGGCAGGGTCAAACCTGACGTCGAGACAGGGGGATTCGAGACATGGTGAGCGCCGCCTAGCTGCGCATCGGACAGCGAACAAGCTCAACCGAGCGCGCGTCGTTGAACGTCACGCGCATCTCGCGAAGGTTGTCGTCGACACGGAAGAACAGGAAGTCGTGGCTCTCCTTGCCGTCCGACAGGCATTTGGCGCCAGCCGACCATGTCGTCGGCGCGGCCCCGTGTCCTTCACTGACATACATGTCGTTCTCGAAGACACAGAAGCGCATGTCGGGCTGGATCGCCATGCGGCGCGCCTCGATGGTCCAAACCCGCTTGTCGTCCTCGCAATGGCTCGAGGCAGCGGCCCACTCGCCGGCGTAGGCGCGCTGCGGATCGACGTCCGCACGGAAAGTGTTGGGATCGGTCACCGGGATTCCGGCCGACGGCTCGTCTTCGCCGTTGGGCGCATCGCACGCCGCAAGGGCGCCGAGAATCGCCACGCATGCCAAAGTGAGACGCACGCCGAACTCCTTCGCCGCGCGGATTATCCATTACCTGAGTGTGGGGACCGCCGCGCGGGGACCACTAACGTCCTCAGTTCGGTCCATTGCGCAAGAGGAATTGTCGGCTCATCATTGCTTTTCGGTTGTGAGTGTTTTGATGCGCAGTCCCCCCGGCGCACGCCTCCTGATCGCCGCCCTGCTGATGGCGGCCTGGCCGGCTTCGGCCCAATCCTCCCCAGAGCTGGCGGAGATGTACGCGCGCGGGAACTATCTGGCCGTGGCTTCTGCGGCAGAGGCCTCTGCCGGCGCGGACGATCTGGCCTTCGCCGCCCGCGCTCTTCTGGCTCATTGCATGACCGGGACAGACGATCCGGACCCGACCATCCTCGATCGTGCGTCAAAGGACGCTGAGGCCGCCCTCAGGATCGACCCCTCCCACGACGAAGGCCGGCTGCAACTCGCCATCGCTCTCTCGCTGAAAAGCCGCGGCATGGACGCCATGGATGCCTGGAACAAGGGCTATGGCGAAAAGGGCCGGAAACTTGCGACGGAGGTGCTGAAATCCAACCCGGCCAACTACTACGCCCACGGCTTCCTCGCTGTCTGGAATGTCGAGGTGAGGCGTCGCGGCGGCTCGATCGGCGCAGCCTTCATGGGCGCCAGCATCAAGGAAGCCCGCAGGCACTACGACGAAGCCATCCGCCTGACGCCGGACAATATCGGCATTCACTGGACCTATGGCAGGGCGCTCGTCGCCTTCAACGCCAAGGAGTATTCCGAAGAAGCTGGCAAGGCGCTATCGGCGGCGCTGTCGTCCACTCCCCGTAATCACGTCGAACAGGTCATGCAGGAACGCGCCCTGATGCTGTCGGAGAAGCTGAAGGATGATCGCAAGGCGGCGCAGTCGCTCGCCCGGAAGATGCTGTGAGCCGCGATACCAAGGCTGAGTCAGCCGCCATCCGGAAAATCCTCAACGAGCACTGGGACCCGATCGGCGGCGTGCCGGAGGACGAGTACGACAGCTACATCTGGCCGGTCTATGCGCTGCTGATCCGCGATGCCGGTCGCGACGAGGTAGCGGCCTATCTGCGCTGGGCGGCGGACGTGAACATGACTTGCCCCGTGCCTGAGACACGGCTGACGGCCGTGGTTGACAAGCTGTTGTCGCTCGGCTTCGAAAACAAAACCCCTCCGGCCTGAGACCGGAGGGGCAGTCAAGCGCGGGAGGCCGAGGGATCAGGCCGTCGCGCGGGCGCGACGCAGACCGATGATCTGCAGCTCTGCGAAGAGAGCGACCGTCGCTGCCTGGGCGACGACGAACACTTTTCCGATCAGCGTGGGCGCCAGCACCGGGCCGAAGGCGACGAACAGGCTCGCGATCACCCATGCGATGTTTGTGGCGATGATCGCGATGACGACGCCTGCTGGCGCCGTTTCACCGCGCAACACGAATGCGATCAGCGCCACAAATGGAACACAGGCAACGCCCGCCCACAGCAACAGTTCGGAGGGGAGGCCGAAGGGCGCCGCAACAAGCCCGGATCCGGCAATCATCCCGGCGCTGGCCAGGCCACTGACGATCGCATCAGCAAGCAGGGCCTTGCGCAGATAGGAATTCAAAACGGTCATGGATGTCTCCTTTGCCAGCCGGTTTCGATCCGCTGACCATGGCGAGCCCGGGAAATGCTGGCGATTACGTGCGAGGTAATGGAAGCGCCCGGACCTACCCGCTATCGTTTGTCCATGATGAAGCAGCAGACCAACGAACGCCCCGCCCGGATCGGCGACCTGATCAAGGAATGGCGCACGCGCCGTCGCCTGTCGCAGCTCGATCTCGCGCTCGATGCTGGCATTTCGCAGCGCCATCTCAGCTTCGTCGAAAGCGGCCGCTCGGCGCCATCGCGTGAGATGGTCGAAAACCTCTCCGAACACCTGGGGCTACCCCTCAGGGAGAGAAACGTGCTGCTCCTGTCCGCCGGCTTCGCGCCTGCTTTCGCAGAACGAAAGTTGTCAGATCCCTCGATGGCGTCCGCCCGATCAGCCATCGAACTTGTCCTGAAGGGCCACGAGCCCAATCCTGCGCTTGCAGTAGATCGCCACTGGCGTCTCGTCATGGCCAATGCGGTTGTCGGGCCGATGCTCTCTCTGGTGTCGGACAAGACCTTGCTCGAGGGCGAGGTCAACGTCCTGCGCGTATCGCTTCACCCCGGCGGGCTCGCACCGCATGTCGCCAACCTCGCGAGCTGGAAGGCGCATGTCCTCTGGCGCCTCAATCAGCAGATCGACGTCACCTGCGATCCAAAGTTGATCGAGCTCGAAGAAGAGCTTGCCGGCTACCCTGTTCCGCCCGGCGCCAGGAACAGAACGTGGAACGAAGCTGACGCCATCGCGCTGCCCTTCGAGCTGAAGCTGGGCGGCCACATCCTGTCCTTCATCACCACCACAACGGTGTTCGGAACCCCGCACGAGGTCACGCTGTCTGAGCTGGCGATCGAGGCTTTCTATCCGACGAACGCCGAAACGGCTGCAGCCATGCAGGCGCTGGCGAAGGCGCAGAGGAACTAGGCGCGACTACTGGCTCGCCCACAGGATGCGGGCCATCCAGGCCAGCTCCGACCGCGGCAGTTCGCGCGGCTTGTAGTCGGGATTGAGCGAGACCAGCTCCACCATGCGATCGTTCGCGCGGCCCAGCACCTTGGCCAGCACCTCGCCATCCTTCGTCTTCACCACGACCCGGTCGCCCTTGCGGACGGTCATCCCCGGCGCAACCACGATGCGGTCGCCACGGCGGTAGACCGGCTCCATGGAATCGCCGGTGATCTCCAGCGCATAGACATTGTCGGTGGCCATGCCGGGGAAGCGCACTTCCTCCCAGCCGTCTCCGACGGGAAAGCCGGCATCGTCAAAATAGCCGTCATTACCCGCCTTGGCGAAGCCGAGCAGGGGCGCCGAATGGCCGCGCCGGCCTTCGGCCATCGCTGCAAAGTCCTCCAGCGTCGCGCCGACCGCTTCCAGCGCCTTGATCAGGCTCTCCGTCGAAAGCCAGCGCGGGCTCCCGTCAGCAGCCGTGCGCTTGGATTTGTTGAAAGCGGTAGGATCAAGCCCGGCGCGTTTCGCGAGGCCGGAGGGCGAGAGGCCATTGCGCTCCGCCAGCTTGTCGACAGCTTTCCAGATATCGGCGTGGCGCATGGAACCGCTCCCCGAATAGGACAGAATACCTATATAGGAAGGACGTCCTACGAACAACTGCCCGGGAAACAGGCGCCACATGGCCAATCCTTATGAAGTATCCTGTTGAATTTCTTGGTTTTACACTTTGCGAGGCGCCGCCGGATCCGCTCAAATCACCTCGCATGAACGTTGAATCCCCAGACCAAGTATCGCAGAAGGTGTCTCCCGCCGGGCCTCCGGTGTCTCGGAGCGCCTCGCGGCCTCGCTGAATAGATGGATTTCCTCTTTCTCGTCCTCCTCATCCTCCTGAACGGCGTATTTGCGCTGGCGGAGATGGCGATCGTGTCCTCGCGCAAGCCCCGGCTGAAGGCCATGGCCGACCGCGGCAACCTCGGAGCAAGGACAGCGCTCCGGCTGCTGGACGATCCATCCCAACTTCTTTCCACCGTCCAGATCGGGATCACGGCCATCGGCGTCATCGCCGGCGCCTATGGCGCCACTGCGCTCTCCGGCGACTTCGCGCCGGTGGTTGCGAACCTGCTGCCTTCGCTTGAGCGGTACGCGCCGGCGATCGCGTTCGGTA
>DATBNA010000638.1:0-2352 GCA_036554545.1 Hyphomonadaceae bacterium | reverse complement strand
CTGGTCGACCATCTCGATCCGAAGAAGTTCACCTACCTGCCCAACACCGCCGGCTGCTACACCGGCGAGGACGCCGTGCGCACGCTGCGCCTTGCGCGCGAGGCAGGCGGCTGGTCGCTGGTGAAGCTGGAAGTCCTTTCAAACACCGCGCACCTCTATCCCGACATGATGGAGACGCTGCGCGCCACCGAGATGCTGGTGAAGGACGGCTTCCAGGTGATGGTCTATTGCACCGACGACGTCGTGTTCGCAAAACGCCTCGAGGAAGCAGGCGCCGCGGCGATCATGCCCGCCGCTTCGCCGATCGGCTCAGGCCTCGGCATCCAGAACCGCGTCAACATCCGCCTGATCGTCGAGCAGGCGAAAGTCCCGGTGCTGGTCGATGCCGGCGTCGGCACGGCCTCGGACGCGGCCATTGCGATGGAGCTCGGCTGCGACGCCGTGATCGTCAACACGGCGATCGCGCAGGCCAGGGACCCCATCCGCATGGCGCGCGCCATGAGGCACGCCGTCATTGCCGGCCGTGAAGCCTACCTCGCCGGCCGCATGGCCAAGAAACGCTACGCTGATCCGTCGAGCCCGCTGGGCGGGCTGATCTAGGACTTCATCTCCGACGGCAGTTCAGGGCCGCGCCCAGCCGAAAAGCGTCACTGGCGCTCTCGGCTACACGTTCCGATCTCTCGCCGGCTGTTCATCGCACCGTCTGCTTTTCCTTCGGAGCGGAGACGCGACGCGTCCTGGCCTTGGCCTCGAACCTGGGCCTGGGCATGAGCCGGAAACGGGTCTGGCACCAGGCGAAGTCAACTCCGACATCCAGCAAGGCATCGGAACGTCCACACGGGCATGCAAATTCCATCACTGACAGGACACGATAGGTCTCGCCGGCAATGAGGGGCACCGGCTCTCCCGTGACATGGTTGGGCGCGACATTGACGCACAGAACCAGATCGCCGGGGCCAACAGCATAGCTCATGGCTTCCATCCCTTACGGTGGCGGGAAGGATAGTCGCCGGACAGCAGGCGGCAAGCGCCATGTGCCGTTCAGGCGACGCAAGCGCCTATCTTCGACGACGTGGCCAGCTTGCTCAGGCTCCGTCATGTCCGTTCAGGTCGATCCCTGACGTGTTCTCGCCAGAGGCCGACATCCAGCCCTGACGCTGTGCATCACCACCTGCGCATTTGAGCGGGGTCAAGGCACGTTCCCCGAAGCACGGGAACCTCACACGGCGAGAGGTTTTCATGTTCGCCATCGCAATCTGGACCATTCTCGCTGGCGCCGCGCTGGTCGCCGTCGCGTTCACGCTGGACCTGTCGCGTGCACGCCGGGCAGTGCTGAGCGGTTCTACGATCATCAACACTTCAGCCGGTCCGGTCGAATACGCGGAGCAGGGCGAGGGCATTCCGCTCCTTTCCATTCATGGCGCAGGCGGCGGGTTCGATCAGGGGCTGGCGAATGTCGAAGGGTTCGTCGGGCAAGGCTACCGCGTCATCGCCCCGTCACGGTTTGGCTATCTGCGCACTCCGGCGCCGCCGGGTGCTTCGCCGGCGACGCAGGCTGACGCGCATGCGGCTCTGCTCTCCGTGCTCCGGATTCCGCAGGCCATCGTAGTCGGCGTGTCGGCCGGCGCGGTGTCGGCGGTCGAGCTGGCGCTTCGTCATCCGGGCAGGGTCGCCGCGCTCGTCCTGGTCGTGCCGGGCACCTACTCTCCGACGAGCCCGGTCGCCGTTGATGGCAGCCGCGGGAGTCGGCTCGTTCTCTGGCTCGTCAACGTCGGAGCGGATTTCTTCTGGTGGGTTGCCGAGAAGATCGCGCCATCGATCCTTGTCCGCTTCTGCGGTGTGCCGCCGCCGCTGTTCAGGCGTTCGTCGAAGGCGGAGCGTGATCGCGTGATGCGCGTGGTGCGATCTATGCAGCCCTTGTCGCTTCGCTTCCGCGGCATCAACCTCGACAGCACGCCCAATCTTCATCCTTTGCCGCTGGAGCGGATCGCCGCGCCGGCCTTGGTAATTTCCGCTCACGACGATCTCTTCAACACGGCGCCGGCGGCAGAGTTCGCCGCGCGCTCCATCCCGGGCGCCAGGCTTGTCCTGTTCGAGACCGGCGGACACTTGCTGATGGGCCGGCAGGATGAAGTTCGGGCGACGGTACAGGATTTCCTGGCGTCCATCGCAGCGACGCCCCTGCGTGCGACCGCCGGCATTGATGCCGGCTGAACCCGACGCCGCGTGCGCCTGAGGGGCGTCCGCTTTGGACCAGGTTGTGCTGCACCAGCAGTCGAAAGCGATTGGCCGAAATTCGCTGAAGGGAGACATCCGCCTGAGCAGCAGATATCAGTCTTAGCCTTGAGCGCT
>DATBNA010000597.1:0-6131 GCA_036554545.1 Hyphomonadaceae bacterium | reverse complement strand
GCCTACATTAGAAGCTTGAAGAAGCAGCCCCAGAGCGATGAGAAGCCGCAACCTCAGGGCGATGCAAAGTGATCGATGTGCTGGTCTGAACGGACTTAACGAAAAGCCGGCCGCCTGATCGACCGATAAATAAGGTCACGGAGCACTACCATGTTGAAGCATGTCGGCGTCGCAGGGATGTTATCGCTGACGACTTTCGCTGCGGCCTTTGCAGACGAGCCCGATCCGGTTCGCGGTCAGATGTATGCCAAGCAGCTCTGCGCCGGATGCCATGCCATCGCCGCCGATGGACAGGCATCGCCCCTCGCCGCCGCTCCGCCATTCCTGAAAGTCGCAAAGATCGACGCCCACACGCCTGAGTCCTTTGCGGACTGGCTCGGGACCGCGCATCCGGTCATCAACGGAGTGGCGGTCAAGGCGCCGGTTGCGGGAGATATACTGGCCTATATTCGGGGATTGATCGCGGAGAAGAAAAAGGCAGAGGCGGCGCCGCCACGGCTTGCGGCGTCACGAGCCGGCTGAGGCAGCGCGGTCAGCCCGGCGGTTCCGGCGTCGCGCGGCTCGCCAGCTTCCGCTCAATCTGTGCCTTGACCTGCTCGACGCGCTCAAGTGCGGCTGTCACGCGGTTGAATTCAGCCAGCACGAGCTGGCGGCTTTCCGGCGACAGGCTGCCCTGCAACGTCCGTTCGAGCTGCTCGATGATGAAGGTCTCGCCGCGATAGACCTCCTCGGCGGCCGCGACGGAGTCATTCTGCACGAGACCACGCAGCAGGAGAAAGCTGCGGTGGACCGCGCCGGTCGCCTGGCCGGTTTCCGCGGGCTTGCCGCCGAGTATGGCCACGCGGTCTTGCAGCTTCTGGGCGAATGCCTTGCGCTGTTCCGACATGGTGCGGAGCGCAGCCTGCAAGTCGGCGTCGTCTGCTTCTTCTGCCGCCTGGTCGTAGAGTCGGTTGGCGTCGATGGCGATGCGGGTGAGGCGGTTGAGGCTCTGCGTTTCGGCAGCGATGGCCGGGTCGGCCTGCATCCGTATGGCCAGCGCCGGATCGGGCCTGGCGTCGGTCTTCATCTGTGCACAGGCGCCAAGCGCCAGAGCGGCGGCGACGGTCCAGACCCGGAGCATGCCAATCTTCCGAAGTATAGGAGCCTCCAGAAGCACAACCCCGGTTAGCCTAGAACGAGTGCGTCTCCGCCACGTTCCGGCTTTTTCCCCAGCGCAGGCAGTTTGGCGCCTGTCAGGCGGCCTCCAGCCGCAGCCTTGGCGCTTGAGCCACGTCCGGGGGGTGTCTAGGGTCCCGTTTTCGGGGTCGCATTTTAAGGGATATTGCTGATGCGAATTCCGTTCATGGTCGCCGCGGTCGCCTTGATTGCCGCGCCCGCCGTTCTGGCGTCGCGCGCAATGGCCGACGAAGGCATGTGGACGTTCGACAACTTCCCTTCGGCGAAAGTGAAGCAGCTTTACGGCTTTGCGCCTGACCAGAAATGGCTGGACCGCATCCGCAAGGCGTCCGTCCGCCTCGACGGTGGCTGTTCGGGCTCCATCGTCTCGAAGGACGGCCTTGTCCTGACCAACCATCACTGTGTCTCCGATTGCACCAGCGACTTATCCAGTCCCGGAAATGACTATCTCCAGAACGGTTTCTTCAGCTTCGCCAGGAAGGACGAGAAGATCTGTCCGGGCGCAGAGGCCTCGATCCTCCAGTCCATCACCGATGTCACCGACCGCGTCCGCAAGGCGACTGCGAATGTGGCGGCCGCTGATGTGGGGCCAAAGCGCGTGGCTGAGATCGCCGCCATCGAAAAGGAAGGTTGCGGGGAGAATGCCCATAAGCGCTGCGAGGTCGTCAGCCTCTACCGTGGCGGCCAGTACAAGCTCTACACCTACGATCGCTATGACGATGTACGCATCGCCTTCGCGCCGGAGATGCAGGCGGCGTTCTTCGGCGGCGATCCCGACAATTTCAACTTCCCGCGCTATGCGCTCGACATGGCGCTGCTACGCCTCTACCGGGATGGCAAACCGGTTGCCTTCGCCGATCCAGTGCGCATCGATCCGGCGGGACCAAAGGACGGCGACCTCGTCTTTGTCTCCGGGCATCCCGGTTCGACCGAACGCCTGCTGACGGTCTCGCAGCTCGAGTTCCAGCGCGATCACTTCCTGCCGTGGCGGATCGAATACCTGTCGCAGCTTCGCGGCTCTCTACTCGCCGAGGGGACCAAGGGCGAGGAAGAGGCGCGTCAGGTCAACGACACGCTCCAGAACGTGGAGAACTCGCTGAAGGTGTTCAAGGGTCAGCGCGGGGCGCTGGTCGAGCCGGCCTTCTTCGGCGCCAAGGTGGCGGAGGAGAAGAAGCTCCGCGATGCCTTGGCGGCCAACGCATCGCTACGCTCAAAGTATGGCGATCCGTTTGCAGACATTTCTGCGCTGGTGGCGACGCAGAAGCGGACCTTCATGCCTTACCAGATGCTGGAGCTGCGGTTCGGCGCAGGCTCGGTGCTGCTCGCCGACGCGCGTGCGCTGGTTCGCGGCGCGGCGGAGAAGGCCAAGCCCGATGCGCAGCGTCTGCCGGAGTTCACGACGACCCGCCTTGGTACGACGCAGCGCGGCGTGCTGGCCGAGGTTCCAGTTCATCCCGTTCTCGAGAAGCTCGAGATCGTCTTCTGGCTGGACAAGACCCGCGAATATCTTGGGGCGGACCATCCGGCCGTGAAGTCGCTGTTTGGCGCGAAGTCCTCGACGGAGATAGCAAACGACATCGTCACGAACTCGCAGGTAGGTGACGCCGCCTTCCGCAAGCGCCTCTGGGATACCCCCGCGCAAATCGCGAACTCGACCGACCCCGCCATTGCACTGGTGAAGCGGATCGACGCGGCGGCGCGAGCAGCGCGTTTGGCCTACGAGTCCGGGGTCACCAGCCCGGGATCGGTTGCGGCCGAGAAGATCGCCGGCCTGCGCTTTGATGTGATGGGCGACAGCATCTATCCGGACGCCACCTTCACGCTGCGGCTCTCCTACGGAGTGGTGAAAGGCTGGAGCGATCCGGTCCATGGCGAGGTGAAGCCGTTCACCTATGTGTCGGGCCTGTGGGAAAGGGCGACCGGCGCCTATCCCTACAACCTCGGGGGGAAGTGGGTCGGTCAGAAAGCGAAGATCGCCGGCACGACGCAGATGAACCTCGTCACCACCAACGATATCATCGGCGGCAATTCGGGCTCGCCTCTCCTGAACAAGGACGGCCGGCTCGTAGGCCTGGTCTTTGACGGCAACATCCATTCGACGGGCGGCGCGTACGGCTTCGATCCTGCGCTCAACCGCACCATCGCGGTGTCGAGCCAGCTCATCCCGGAAGCCTTGCGCAAGATCTACGGCGCGAGCGCCCTCGCAAATGAACTCGAAGGCAGGTAACGACAGCAGCCAGACAGGCAAAGCGGCGAAGGGGCAGGTCGGGGAATGGGAAATCTGGAGTGGGGCTGGGACAATGCCCGCGCGCTGATCGGCATCGGCGTGATCTATCTTATCTGTTGGCTCATATCCGAGTCCAAGAGGAAACTGCCCTGGAAGATAATCCTCGGGGCGACCGCCATGCAGGTAGCCTTTGCGCTCCTGCTCTACGGCGTGCCTCCCGTTCGTGACGGGATTGCCAGCGCAGGGGCGCTGGTGGACGCCCTGCAGGCAGCAACGCGGGCCGGCACCAACTTTGTCTTCGGCTATGTGGGCGACAACACAGCCTGGACGTTCAGCGAGACCGCGCCTGGTCCTGTCTTCTTCTTCCAGATCCTGCCGCTGATCATCGTCGTGGCTGCCTTGTCAGCCATTCTCTGGCATTGGCATGTCCTTCGCTGGATCACGAAGGGATTCGCCTTCATCTTCTCCCGGACGATGGGCATCGGCGGCGCGACAAGCCTTGCCGTGTCGGCCAACGTCTTCATGGGCATGACCGAGGCGCCAGTTCTGATCAAGCCGTACATCCCGCGAATGACGCGATCCGAAGTTTTCATCGTCATGACCGCCGGCTTCGCGACGATCGCCGGCTCGGTTCTGGTGATCTATGTCACCTTTCTCCAGCCGGTCATGGCCAATCCGCTGGCGCAGCTTCTCACTGCTTCGCTGATGGCGGCGCCGGCGGCTGTCGCGGTCGCGTTGACGATCATTCCGGAGATCAAGGCTGTTGGCGAACGCGCCAGCGAACCGGACTTCGAGTATCACTCGACGATGGATGCCTTCGCCACTGGCGCCAGCGACGGCATGAAGATCGTCCTGAACATCGCAACGATGCTGATTGCGGCTCTGGCGCTGCTTTACATCGTGAATGCGATCCTCGGCCTGGTCCCGCCTGTGTTCGGCGAACCGCTGTCGCTCCAGCGGATACTGGGCTGGATCTTCGCGCCGCTGATGTACCTGATCGGCGTGCCCTGGGAGGAGGCGCCCAAGGCCGGTTCGATGATGGGCGTGAAGACTGTCCTTACCGAATTTGTCGCCTTCATCGATCTCTCGAATGTGCCGGTCGAGGAGATGAGCGACCGCACGCGCCGTATTGTCGCCAATGCGATCTGCGGCTTTGCGAATTTCGGTTCGGTGGGCATCCTCATCGGCGGCCTGACGATCATTGCGCCGGAAAAGCGAGAAGTGTTTCTGAGTCTCGCCTGGAAGACGCTGATCGCAGGCACATTCGCCACCTGCCTGTCGGGGGCGATCGTCGGTCTGCTTCCTGCCGGGCTGTTCGCCGGCGCCGCCGGATAGTGATTGCGGTATGGCGCGCCGGATCGCGTGACGAATGGCCGCTTTGCCTGCGGGGTCGTTGCCGCATTCGTTATTTGCCTCTGCTGTGTCGTAGAGGTCTCTAGCCGCCTGACGCGGGAGACGTCAGATTCGCGGGCTACAACGGGAGGGAACATTGCGGGGAACCTACTCAGCCGCGAGCTGGATGGCGCTTGCCATGGCGGCGTCGCTCACCGGACCTGCCTTCGCGCAGACCGCGCCGCCTCCGGGCGCCGACGTCGTTCTCGTCTATGGCGACCGTGTCATCGAGGATCCAGGCGCCTACTCCGTCATCGGCACGGAGGACATCCAGGCCGTCGAAGCCAACCACCCGGCCGAAATCCTCAACACCGTTCCGGGCGTCAACGTACAGATGAACTCCGGGCAGGAGCTGCTGGTCGCCATCCGCTCGCCTGTGCTGCCGGCCGGCGCCGGGCAGGGCTCGTTCCTCATCCTCGAAGACGGCGTGCCGACGCGCGCCTCCGGCTTCGGCAACGTCAACGCACTGTTTGAAGTGCACCACGAGACGGCCGAAGCGATCGAAGTCGTGCGCGGCCCGGCTTCGGTGCGCTACGGCTCCAACGCCGTCCACGGGCTGATGAACTTCATCGATCCGGAACCGGGCGCGCAGACCGGCTCTTCGCTCATGGTCTCGGCCAACACGCTGCAGCGCTATCGCGCCGACGCCGCGTCCAACTTCACCGTTGGCGGCGTCCAGAACTGGGCCGGCCTGTCTGTCATGGACGACAATGGCTGGCGCGACGCCTCCGGCGTCGACCAGCAGAAGCTGACGCTGCGCTCGAAGGTTGGGGGCGAGGACTGGAGCGCGACGACGACCATCGCCGCCGTCAACCTCAACCAGGAAACCGCCGGCTTCATCCAGGGGCCGGAGGTCTACAAGAACGACAGCCTCACCACCGCGAACCCCAACCCCGAAGCCTATCGCGACGCCTGGGCGGCGCGCGCCAATGTCCGCTTCGAGAAGAGCTTCGGGAACAACCTGCTGACGGTGACGCCCTTCGCCATCACCCAGCGGATGATCTTCATCCAGCACTTCCTGCCGGACCAGTCGACCGAGAAGAACGGGCATGACTCGGCCGGCGTGATGACGCGCTACGATTTCGGCCCGGACAATCTCCGCGTCTCGGTCGGCGCCGACGTCCAGTGGGCCGACGGCTATCTCAAGGAAATCCAGACACGCCCCAGCTTCGGCGGCCCGCCGGCGAACCCGACTTTCCCGCAGGGCATCCACTACGACTACGACGTCGAGACGCTGATGCTCGGCGGCTATGCCGAACTCGACTGGGACTTCGCCCCGAACTGGAGCCTGCTGGCCGGCGTACGCGCCGAGCAGCACACCTATGACTACGTCACC
>DATBNA010000587.1:0-3556 GCA_036554545.1 Hyphomonadaceae bacterium | reverse complement strand
CGTAACGGCTACCGCTACATGCTCGGCTGGGACATGACCGGCAAGACGCTCGGCATCATCGGCATGGGCCGCATCGGCCGCGCCGTCGCACAACGCGCGCGCGGCTTCAACATGCCCATCCTCTATCATAACCGCACGCGCCTTCCGGCGGATCTCGAGAATGGCGCGCGCTACTTCGCCAATCTCGACGAGATGCTGCCGCACAGTCAGGTGCTCAGCCTCAATCTTCCAGGCAGCGGCGTTACGCTGATGACGCGCGAGAAGTTCGCCCTGCTGCCGAAAGGCGCTGTTTTCGTGAATTCCGCCCGCGGCTCGATCGTCGACGAAGATGCGTTGCTCGATGCGCTCGCCTCAGGCCACCTGGCCGCCGCAGGCCTCGACGTCTTCCGCAACGAGCCGAAGTTCGATCAGCGCTTCAAGGACCTGCCCAACGCCTTCCTGCTGCCGCACATCGGCACGGCGACAGTCGAAACCCGCACCGCCATGGCGATGCGCGCACTCGACAACATCGCCGCGGTGCTCAGCGGGAACCCGGCGCCGGATGAGGTGAGGGTATAGCTAGGCGCTCTTGCCCCAGAAACCGTTGTCGGGCGGCGGTGACTTGGTCTGGCGGTGGGTCTGGGCGTAGGTCGCAACCGGATGCTTGGGCTCCATGCCGAACAGCTTGCGGAAGAAGTTCTCGACCTGCCGCCGCCAGACCCAGCCTTTGCGGAGCTGTGGCGTGTTCGGCGCGTCGTTCTCGCTGCGCGGCATCTGCACGTCGTTCATGCGAGGCTTCAGGCCGCGGATCAGGTCTTCCTCGACCATGCGGCGCTCGTCTTCGGAGCGGATGCGCATGACATGACGCTCGGTGGCGCCAAGTATCCACCAGGCCTTGCCCCACTTCTCGTGACCAAGCAGGCGGCCGCGAAGATTGGCGGCCTTTCCGACATAGAGCGGCTGCAGGAAGAACGCGAAGTGGCGCTTCACGAAAATGTAGATGCCGCCGGAATCATCCGGGATTCCGTTCTTGGTAAGGGCGCAGTTGAACAGGTAGCGCTTGCCGCTTTCGCCACGCCAGAAATGGATGCCATAGAACAAGAAGGGCAGTTTCATGTGCCGACTCCCGAAGCGGCCGGAGTTTCCTGCCGCCGTGGTTAACGACATCTGAAGATTGAGTCCGGCATGAGTCCGGACTGAACTGGAGGGTCGCGAATGCTCCTTGAAAATCTGGCTATTGCTTCCGCCATGGTGGCGGTCACCGTCGGTCTGCACTTCATCGGCCTCGCGACTCTCATCGCGGTTCTGCGAGCCGAGTTCGCCAAGCGCTGGCGGGAAGGCTCTGCCTATCGTCGCGGCGCCATAATACTCTTTACCGTCTTCGGCCTCGCGCTGCTCCACAGCCTGGAGATCTGGGTCTACGCCATTCTCTACGTAGGGCTGGGCGAATTTCAGGATCTGGAGACTGCGCTCTATTTCTCCACCGCCTCGTTCAGCACGATCGGCTACGGAGATATCGTTCTGGATGCGCGACACCGGCTGGTTGCCGCCATCGAAGGAGCCAATGGTTTCCTGCTGATCGGTTGGTCGACGGCCTTCCTTGTTTCTGTCACGGCCAAGATGGGTCTTCTTGAGGCGCAGCTTGAAATGCGTGGCAGGGGCAGCGACCAATCGTCGAATTGAGCTTGACCCAAGGCCTCCAATAGTCACTTTGCCGTCACAGTTTCTGGGGCTCCCGGGGTAGCGAATGTTCTCGAAAATCCTGATCGCCAACCGCGGGGAAATCGCCTGCCGGGTGATCAAGACGGCCCGGCGCATGGGCGTAAAAACGGTGGTGGTGTTCTCCGACGCCGACGCGGGCTCCATGGCGGTCGAGATGGCCGACGAGGCGGTTCACATTGGCGGCTCGCCCGCGGCGCAGAGCTATCTTGTCCAGGACAAGATTGTCGCCGCGGTCCGCAAGACCGGCGCGGAGGCTGTCCACCCCGGCTTCGGATTCCTTTCCGAGAATGCCTCCTTCGCCAAGCGCCTGGCCGACGAGAAGATCGTCTTCATCGGTCCCAACCCGCACGCCATCGAGGCGATGGGGGACAAGATCACGTCGAAGAAGTTCGCGGCCGAGGCCGGCGTCAACACCGTGCCCGGCCACATGGGCCTCATCGCTGACTCCAAGGAAGCGGTGAAGATCGCCGACTCAATCGGCTATCCGGTGATGATCAAGGCGTCGGCCGGCGGCGGCGGCAAGGGCCTGCGCATCGCCTGGAACGCCAAGGAGGCAAAGGAAGGCTTCGACGGCGCCCGCGCCGAAGCCATCTCGTCCTTCGGCGACGACCGCATCTTCATCGAGAAGTTCGTCGATCAGCCGCGCCACATCGAGATCCAGGTGCTCGGCGACAAGCACGGTAACATCATCTACCTCAACGAGCGTGAGTGCTCGATCCAGCGCCGTAACCAGAAAGTCTTCGAAGAGGCGCCGTCGCCCTTCCTCAATCCCGAGACGCGCAAGGCGATGGGCGAACAGGCAGTCGCACTGGCGAAGGCGGTCAACTACGACAGCGCCGGCACGGTCGAATTCATTGTCGACGGCAACCGCAATTTCTATTTCCTCGAAATGAATACGCGGCTGCAGGTCGAACACCCGGTGACCGAGCTGATCACCGGGTACGACCTGGTTGAGCAGATGTTGCGCGTGGCGGCCGGCGAGAAGCTTGCAATCAAGCAGAAGGATGTCGGCATAAAGGGCTGGGCGCTCGAAAGCCGCATTTATGCCGAAGATCCGTATCGCGGTTTCCTGCCGTCGATCGGCCGCCTCAAGCGCATGAAGTTTCCGGCCGAAGGCAAGCTGGGCGAGGGTACGGTTCGCATCGACACCGGCGTCCGCGAAGGCGACGAGATCTCGATGTTCTACGACCCGATGATCGCCAAGCTGATCACCCACGGAAAGGATCGCGCCGCCGCCATCGTCACGCATGTGAAGGCGCTGGAGCGGCTGGAGATCAAAGGCATCCAGGACAACTCGCCTTTCCTCGCGGCCGTGCTGGACCAGAAGCGCTTCCAGTCTGGCAAGATCACCACCGGATACATCAAGGAAGAATTCCCGCAGGGCTTCCACGGGGCGGATGCTTCTCCTGAAGTGGAGAAGGTTCTTGTTGCGGCGGCGACCTACGCCAACGTCCTGGTCCGTACGCGGGCTTCAGGGATTTCGGGCCGCATTGAGCCGGCCAAGCCGCAGCGCAAGGACTGGGTTGCGCTCGTCGGCCGCAAGCAAGTTCCGATAAACCTCCATTTCCAGATCGGCGAAGCTGAAGTCGAGTTCGTCGGAGGCAAGACCCATTCGATCGCCACCCACTGGAAGCCCGGCATGGGCGTGATGGAACTGATGTTCGACGGTCAGGGATATGCCCTGTCGATCACGCCGGCTGAGGAAGGCTTTGTCGTGAAGCGCCTGGGGGTCGAGGCGCACATCAAGGTTTGCACGCCATTCCAGGCGGAAATCCACGCTCGCCTGCCGGAAAAGCAGAAACCCGATACATCCAAACTCATCATGAGCCCCATGCCGGGCCTTGTAGTGTCGGTG
>DATBNA010000531.1:0-1505 GCA_036554545.1 Hyphomonadaceae bacterium | reverse complement strand
CAGCCCGATCACGTCCTGATCACGCAGAGCGACTTCGACTGAGCCGTTGCGCCAGACCGGCACTCGCAGCGATCGAGTTCGCCATCGACACACCACGATGTCATCGCCGGGCTTGACCCACGGCTGTCCGTTTCAGTTTTTCTGGACAATGCGCATGACGTTGATTCTTCTGTGTCGCGAGCGTTTGGCGACGTTTCGGGACACGAGAAGAGGGGTCAACGTCATGCGACATCAGAATAGCGTATTTCATGGAATTCTGAAGCATGTGCCGTGGGGTGAGTTCGAGCGGCTGGTCGAGGAGCACGAGGCGGACTTTCGCGTGCGCCGACTGACGACAAAGAGCCAGTTCGTGGCGCTGCTCTACGCGCAGCTGTCGGGGGCTGCGAGCCTGCGCGAGATCGTGACCGGGCTTCAGAGCCATGCGGCGCGGCTCTACCATCTTGGCGCCTGCCCGGCGCCGCGTTCGACGCTGGCGGACGCGAACGCAGGGCGGCCGAGCGAAGTGTTCGCAGCCCTGTTCGCTGCGATGGCGAAGCAGGCCCACCGCGGCCTGCGCCGCCAGATCGCCGAGACCACGTACCTGATCGATTCCACGGGCGTGCGGCTGAACGGCTTCAGCGACTGGGCGCGCTTTTCTGCCGGCGTCTGCGGCGCCAAGGTGCATGTGATCTACGATCCCGACGCCGATCGCCCGATCTATGCCGCGGTCAGCGCGGCGAACGTCAACGACATCACCGCCGCACAGACCATGCCCATCGAGGCCGGCGCGACCTATGTCTTCGACCTCGGCTATTACGACTATCGGTGGTGGGCCGCTCTCGATGCCCAGGGCTGCCGCATCGTAACCCGCTTCAAATCCAACACCCCGCTCGCCGTCGTTGAGGATTTGCCGGTCCCCGCCGGCGCCGCCATCCTGTCTGACAGGATCGGTCATCTGCCCGCGCGCCAAGCCGCAAGTCGTCGCAATCCCTTCCAGGATCCGGTCCGCGAAGTCCGCGTCAAGACCGACGCCGGCAAGGTGCTGCGCCTCTTGTGCAACGATCTCGATGCTAGCGCCCAAGAGATCGCCGACCTCTACAAACGGCGCTGGGCCATCGAGTTGTTCTTCCGCTGGGTCAAGCAGACCCTTAAAATCACCCGCTTCCTTGGCACCTCCGAGAACGCCGTGCGCATCCAAATTGCCGTCGCCCTCATCGCCTTCCTCCTGCTGCGGCTCGCTCAAGCCACGCAGAAAACCGTTCAAAGCCCACTTGCCTTCGCCAGACTCGTCCGCGCCAATCTCATGCATCGGCGACGCATCGACCGACTGCTCGAAACTGATTCAACCGCTCACCTCAATCCTGCTCAATTGGCGCTCCAATGGAACCAAAACTAAACCGGACAGCCGTGGGTCAAGCCCGGCGATGACAACGTGGGTGGATGCAGACTGTAAAGCTTGCAGGCCGAAACCGACAGCCGCCGTGGACGGCGCGCCGCCTGCGCCGTATATAGTCCGCCCTTTCGCT
>DATBNA010000512.1:0-12688 GCA_036554545.1 Hyphomonadaceae bacterium | reverse complement strand
GCTGGTCCACGACGGCATCATGTTCCTCAACACGGCGCCGGATACGGTGCTGGCGATAGACGGCGCGACCGGAACCGAACTGTGGCGCCATGCGCATGTGCTGTCGGGCGGCAATTCGAGCATGAAGATGGGCCTGGCCCTGTCAGGCGGACAGGTGTTCGTGCCGACCTCCGATCTGCACGTGATCGCGCTCGATGCGCGCACAGGCCAGAAGGCGTGGGATCACACCATCGAGCTTAGTGCGCCGGCGACGGCGGCCAACCGCATGATGTTCAACCTGCGCAGCGCGCCGCTGATCGCGGGCGACAAGGTGATCCAGGGCGTCACCTCGAGCGCCGGGCCGGGCGGCGGGTTCATCGTCGCGCTCGACATCAACACCGGGAAAGAGGTGTGGCGCTTCCACACGACGGCCCGTCCGGGCGGACCGGGCGGCAACACCTGGAACGACCTGCCGGTGGAGAAGCGCACGGGAGGCTCGGTCTGGGACCAGGGCACGTACGACAAGGACCTGAACCTCGTCTACTACGGCGCAGGCGCAACCTACGACACGGCCCCTCTGCGCAATCCGTCGACCACGCCCGGCGTGACGAATGACGCACTCTATACCAACTCGACGATGGCCATCGATGCGAACACCGGCCAGCTGAAATGGCACTACCAGCATCTGCGCAACGACCAGTGGGATCTCGACTGGGCGTTCGAGCGGACGCTGGCGACGGTCAGGATCGGCGGCCAGAACCGCAAGGTGGTGATGAATGTCGGCAAGATGGGCATTCTCGAGGGCCTCGATGCGGCGACGGGCCAGTATCTCTTCTCGATCGATGCGGGGATACAGAACGTCATCAGTGCGATCGACCCAAAGACGGGCGAGAAGACGATCAATCCCGAGCGCCTTCCTGATCCAGCTCGCCCGACGGTGTTCTGCCCGAGCCCGTCCGGCGCACGCGCATGGCCGCCAACATCGTTCAGCCCGGTCACAGGCCAGCTCTACCTGCCGCTGACGGAGTGGTGCGCCAAGTTCGGCGCGCAGGGTTCGCCGCTTCTCAGCGCGCCCGGCGCACGGCTGTCCAATGCGGATCACCCGGATGCGCTGTCGGACGGCAAGATGGGCCGGCTGCAGGCCATGGATGTCAGCGGAAAGAAACTGGCCTGGCGGCATGACCTGGACGCGCCGATCTCGACCTCCGCACTGTCCACGGCGGGCGGCATTGTCTTCGCCGGCGACGTCGATCCCTCGCTGAAGGCGTTCGACGATCGCGATGGAAAGCTGCTGTGGAGCGCGCCGCTGGACGCCAACCCGAGTTCCTCGGTCATCACCTACAGCGTCGGCCCCACGCAGTATGTGGCCGTGGTCACCGGCATGGGGAACTACCACATCGGCGCGATGGCGGGGCGCTATCAGGAGTTCCGCAAGACCCGCGGCCTTCCCGCCATAACGCCGCCGACAGGCACGCCGTCCATCCAGGTGTTCGCCTTGCCGCAGCAGTGACGCAATCGTCTCGCTGAGGGGCGTCAAAGAGGAGGGGATTGGCATGAAGGCGGGAAATTCTGGTTTCGGCGTTGCCGGCGTATTTCTCGCTTTGGCGTTGCAGTCCTGCGCCCTCAGCAACGCGCCGGCGGCGCCAGCGACTCCCGAAGCGCGGCTCGAGGCCATGCGTCCCGTGTCGTCGGCGATGCTGCAGAATCCGGCGCCGGGCGACTGGCTGCAGTGGGGTCGCACCTATGACGGGCAGAACTTCAGCCCGCTCAACCGCATAAACCGCGAGAACGTGAAGGGCCTTGCGCCACTGTGGAGCACGCCACTGACGAACGGTGTGGCGATGCCGACGCCGCTCGTCCACGACGGCATCATGTTCCTCAACACCAGCCCGGACACGGTGCTGGCGCTGGATGCGACGACCGGAAAGGAACTCTGGCGCCGCGCTCACACCAACGCGGAAGGCGTGTCTTCGACGATGAAGATGGGCCTGTCCCTGTCGGGCGGGATGGTGTTTGTCCCGACCTCCGACCTCCATGTGCTTGCGCTCGATGCGAAGACCGGCGCGACCGTGTGGGATCACACCATCGAAGTCAGACCGCCTGCGGTGAAGAGCACGACGCTCGGCCTGCGCAGCGCGCCGTTCATCGTGGGCGACAAGGTCATTCAGGGCGTCACCGCAAGTTTCGTCGCCGGTGGCGGCTTCATCGTCGCGCTCGACATCGCCACGGGAAAGGAGCTCTGGCGCTTCAACACCATCGCCCGGCCGGGCGAGCCGGGCGGCGAGAGTTGGAACGGCCTTCCTCTGGACAAGCGTTTCGGTGGCTCGGTCTGGCACCAGGGCACCTGGGACAAGGACCTGAATCTCATCTACTACGGCGTGGCGCCGACTTACGAGACCGGCCCCATGCTGAAACCGTCGGGCATCCCCGGCACGACGCAGGATGCGCTCTACACCAACAGCACGATCGCGCTGAACCCGGATACCGGAAAGCTGGTGTGGCACTATCAGCATTTCCGCAATGACCAGTGGGACCTCGACTGGGTGTTCGAGCGCCAGATCGCGACGGTGAGAGTTGGCGGCCGCAACCGCAAGGTTGTGATGAACATGGGCAAGATGGGCATCCTCGAGGCTTTGGACGCCGCAACCGGCGAGTATCTCTTCTCGATCGACGCCGGCACGCAGAACATCATCACCGCGATCGATCCCGAGACGGGCGCCAAGACGATCGATCCCGGCCGCCTTCCTGATCCCGAGCGGGCGACGATGTACTGCCCCGGCCCCTCCGGCGCGCGTTCATGGCCGCCAACATCGTTCAGCAAGAACACCGGCCTGCTTTATGCGCCTCTGACCGAATGGTGCATGGGCATGGGCGGCAAGACGGGAAGCCTTCTCAGCGCCCCCGGCTCCGTTCTCAGCGCCGCTGACCACCCGGACGCAGTGAAGGACGGCAAGATGGGCCGCCTGCAGGCATTCGATGTCGCCGGAAAGAAGCTGGCGTGGACGCATGATCTCGACGCGCCTCTGTCCACGTCCGCGCTGGCGACTGCAGGCGGCGTCGTCTTCACCGGCGACCTCGATCCGTCGCTGAAGGCGTTCGACGATCGGGATGGAAAGCTGCTGTGGAGCGCGCCGCTTCCCAACGCGCCCAGCTCGAGCGTCATCACCTACAGCGTCGGCCAGACACAGTACGTCGCCGTCGTTGTCGGCATGCGCAACAACCACATCAACGACCAGCTGCGCCGCTATCAGGCCTTCCGGAAGGCGCGCGGCCTAACCGCCGATCCACCGCCGACACCGGCCTCGATCCAGGTATTCGCGCTGGGCAACTAGTACAGGGCGTCTTCGCAGGCTTACGCAAACATCTCGAACGGCTTGAACGCGCCGTTGAGCACTGGCGCGGATTTCTGGCCGAGCCACCCTTCCGCCATGGTCGCATAGACGCGCCGGAAGTCCGTGGTGAAGTTGAGATTGTCGCCTGCGTCCAGTTTGGTGAGGCTCGGCAGGTCGCCGTAGTGACCGCCCTTCACCTTCTTGCCGACGACGAACATGTTGTTCGCGGCGCCATGGTCGGTGCCGAGGCTGGTGTTTTCCGGCACGCGCCGCCCGAACTCCGAGAAGATCATCATCGTCACATCGTCCGCGCGGCCGATGCGCTCCATGTCCTGCATGAAGCCGGAAATGGCGTCGGAGGTATAGGTCAGCAGCCGCCCGTGCAGGTCGTTCTGTACGACATGCGTGTCGAACGCGTTGTTGGCGTAGGATGTATAGTAGAGCCGCGCCGGCATTTCGGCGCTGATCATCGCCGCCACGCGCCGGAGGCCCAGGTCCGCGATGCCGTAGTCGATCGGCGAGCGGTATTGCGACCACGCCTTGCGCACCGAGGCAGAGGCATCGTTGGCGCTCTTCGCGATGTCGAGAAGGTAGCGCCGCGAGGCATTGGAGACCTTCCCCGGATCGGACAGGGCGTTGAGCACTTCTTTCTCTTCGAAGAAGGCTTCACGCTGGAAATTGTCGGGATTGTTGAAGACGACCGGCACATGCTTGTGCGCCCGCACGGCCAGCGACTGGTTCGCGCCGATATTGATGAGGAAGTTTGCCGGCGCCGTCGGCGCCATCTGGTCGGCCAGCCGTCCGACCCAGCCATACTGCTCGCCGCTGTTCGGCGCCGCCGTGTGCCAGTAGGCCATCGAGGTGAAATGCGAGAACGAAGGATCGGCGTAACCCGCGCCGTGCACGATGGCGAGCTTGCCGTCCTTCCAGAGCTTTTCCATGCCGACCATGCCGGCGTTGAGCCCGAAATGGTCGTCCAGCTTGCGCAGGCGGTTCGCCTTGATGCCGATCTGCGGCCGCAGCCGGTAGTAGGCGTCGTCCGCATAGGGCACGACGGTGTTGAGCCCGTCATTGCCGCCGGAGAGTTCGAGGATGACGAGGATGCGTTCGCGCGGTCCTTTCGCGGCGCCTTGTTGCGCCATCGCGGACGGCGCGAACATCAGCGGCGCGCCCGCCATCCCAAGCCCGGCGCCGATCATCCCGCGCCGCGTAAACCCGTGACCGCAATTCCTGTGATCGGCCATGACAATCAATCCAGCTGGTATTCAGGCAGGCTCATGATGAGGTGCGTCAGCATCCTCAGCGAGTCTTCCATGTAAGTGTCGGCGCGCGCGATGTCGGTCGTACCGAGATCCGTATCGAGGAACTTGATCAGCCGCGCCCGCGCGCTCGCGTCCGGCTGCACGCTCATGAAGCGGGCGAGGAAATAGTCCACCACCTGCGAGGTATTGGTCAGCTTGTTCGCCCGCACCATGGCGCTCAGGTTGACCTGCGCCGTGTTGCGCGGGATCGCCTTCACTCGCTCGATCGCCATCTGCCAGCCGCGATAGCTGGCATAGCGCGTGTTGAAATCCTCGTCGCGGTCCGCCGCCATGTTGGATTCGGCGACCACCACGCCCTCTGCCTGGCTGGTCGCCGTCGTGATGTCGGCCCCGTCGCGGATACGCTGCGAAACCTGCCGGATATCGCCTGCGAAATTGTAGCGGTCCGGCGGAATGAAGTTGATGTCGGGGAACAGCACGTCGCGCGCGAAATTCCCCCGCTCCAGCAGCAGTCCCGGCGTGATCCAGCTGCGCCCCTGCGCCCAGCCCGCGACGGTCGGCGGCGCAAACAACCGCTGGCCCAGCGCGCCGGTCGCCGCATTGAAGTCGGGCACGCCCGGCACTTCCTTCAGCCCCAGCCTCTTGTAGGTCGAGATTGCGAGCTCCACCGGCCCCTTGATCTGCGCGCCCACCGACGCCTGGCTGTAGAAGTCCTTCGACAGGAACACCGTCTCGAGGAAGGGCTGGATCTCGTATCTGCTCTTCCGCATCAGCTCGCCGAGCTTCGCCTGCAGCTTCGGATCGAGGTCCTCGCGTACGAAGAAGCGATAGAGCTTGCCCCCAACGAACTCGCCGGTGACTTTCTGCTCCATGATGATGTCGACGATCTGGACGCCATCGAAATTGCCGGTCCGCCCGAGGAAAGTCTTCGGCCCCGCATCATGCTGGTCCGCATTCACGACGAATTTCGTGTCGACATAGTTCCAGCCGGTAAAGGCGCGCGCCGCCTCGCGCACATCCTTCTCCGAATAGTTCCCCACGCCCATGGTGAAGAGTTCCATGATCTCGCGGGCGAAGTTCTCGTTGGGGGCGCCTTTCACATTCTTGCCCGCATCCAGGAAGGAGAGCATCGCCGGATCCTGCGCCACCGCGACAGTGAGGTCGCGGAAGCTTCCCGTCCCCTTCGCCTGGAACAGTTCGAGCTGGATCAGCAGCTTGCGGTAATCGCGCACCTTGTCTTCGTTGTTGGCGAAGTGGCCGTGCCAGAACAGCGCCATCTTCTCCTGCAGCGGCGCATTGCTGGTCAGCATCCGGTTCGCCCACCAGTAGCCGACGCGTCCGGTCTCCAGCGCGCTCGCGCGCAGCCAGTAGAAGAACTTGTTGGTCGCCGGCTGCAGCGGACGGTTGCCCGCAGGCTTCGACTTCACCCCCATCGACTCGCCGGTCGCCTTGGCGCGGTCTGTCGCCGCCGGCCGGCTTTCCGGGAAGGGCTCCAGCCCCGGATCATGGATGCCTGAGTGCTCGAATGGTTTGAGGCTAGGGTCGGCCTTGAAATAGACGAGGCTCTTCACCGCCTCGGCCGGCGTCATCGCTGCAAGCTTCGCGATATCCTCCGGCGTTCCGCCAAAACCGGCGCGAGACAGCAGGTGCGCCGCGCGCTGCGCATTCCAGTCCTTCGCTGTGATCGGCGAAAGATCGCCCTGCCACTTGTCCACCGTCGGCGCCGACTGAGCTGTGGCCACAGGCGAAGCAAGCACAAGAGCCGCGCACGCGGCGATGATCGAGACCAGTTTCTGGCGCATCGGCAACCCCGACAGGAAGGTCCTGCCGAAATGAGTGTCGCATATGCCGGGGCTAGGCAAGTCGGCGGCGTCGCCATTGCTGGCGGAGACCTCCCGTACCCTCCGGTCTCAGGAACATTTGATCGGCTTCGCCGTCAGCCGGCCAGCGCGCGGGTGTAGGTCCCCATGTCGAAATAGTCGCGCCAGGCCCGAATCTTTCCATCGTGCAGCTCGAAGACGCCGCAGCATGGCAGGTCCACCGATTTTTCGCCGACCTTCGTCCTGTCCATCCGCTCGGCGATGACGACCGGCCCAGCCGATACAAGATTGACGATTTCCCAATCCGTCGCGGACCAGTTCTTCACGAAGCCTGCGATGAAAGCTCTGAGCTGCGCCCTGCCGGAGACCGGGGCGATCGGCATGTTGTGATAGACCCCGTCGTCCGCGAAGAAGTCCACGATCGTTTCAACGTCCAGCGTCGACCACGCCTTGATGAAGTTCCGGACGATGTCTTCGTTTGCCGGCATTCACTTCTCCTCTTGCGTTGTCGTCTGAGTGCTGCTTCCCGGCTTGCCCGGGAGGCGGAAGTGACACTGCACCAGGCAAACCGGCGTCGCCTCGTCGCGTTGCCAGGCCTCCGCGTGCACCGTCGCGACCCGCCGGCCGATCCGGCGGATCTTTGCGCGCGCGAATGTAGCTTCCGGTCGCGCCGGTCGCAGGTACTCGACACTGACATCGATTGTGCGTGCAGGCGCAGTCGCTCCGGTTTCGTACGCAAGCTGCAGCAGGCAGGAGATTTCCAGGAACGCCGCGACCGCCCCTCCATGAAGCGCAGGCAGGAGGACGTTGCCGACGAGGTTGTCGCGCGCAGGGAGGATGGCGAGCACGCCCTTGTCGTCGATCTTGGCTTCGATTGCGAGATATCGGGCAAAGGGGGAGTAAGCGAGCAGCGTGTTGAGGTCCGGCGCGTCGTGCATCACGTCCCCCGCCGGTTCAGGGTGAAAGCCGCCTGTGCAGTGGCGACGGGATCGTCGCGCGAGACATCCCAGGCCTCCGCCCTCAGGAAGGCGATGGTGCGCGTGGCCTTGTAGCAGTGAGCCTGTGCGGTGACTGCGGCGTTCGGCGCCGCGGGCCTGAGATGATCGATGCGAAGATCAAGTGTGGCAGGTGCAGCCATCGCCCCGAACGTCGACATGATGGCGAGGCCGCATGTGTGATCGATCAGGGCCGTCACCGCACCGGGCGCCAGTATGCCGGTCCCGTCCAGTCCGACGAGGTCGTCCCGCCACGGCAGCATGATCGTGCCGAATCCGGGAGACGATGAGACGAAGCGAAGACCGAGCGCTGCTGAATAGGGGGCCCCGGCGACCATGGCGCGTGCCAGCTGTTCCGGCCAACCACGGTTGATGGATTCCGGAGTCGCGATTGGCTGTGCGTCCGGCGTCTTGCCCGTATTGTCAGTCGTCATGCGCGCTCGGCCTGCAAAGCAACTCGAGAACTGCATGCGATACTTCAGCAGCGACGCCAACACCTGAAGCGGCTGGCCGCCACTTTACGCTACGACGCTCGGCCGACTATGGCTTTGTTCCCGCAGCGACAACGAACTCGCCGGGTATCCGGTATCCTTCGTTCGACCTGAAGGGCAGGATGGAAGCCGCGTACTCGGCGCGAACCGCCGTGCGTATTTCGTCGCTGAACCGGCTGTAGGCGAGGGCGACCGGGCCGCCGATGAAGGCAGCGTCGGAGGCGGCATCTTCATCGGCGTAGGGAAGTTCGGTCGTCAGCCGCTCGTCGGTCACCGACACGAAGCCGGCATTCTCCATCTGCCAGGCAAGCGCGCGGCCGGTGCCCAGCTGGAAGAACATCGGGCATACGGAGGACTGCACGCGCGCATCCACGATCGGGAAGATTTCCGCCCAGCCGCAATTCTTCCGCGCGCCCCAGACGGCGAACACAGCCCGTCCGCCCGGCTTGAGCACGCGCAGGATCTCGCTCATCGCCTTGTCCGGCTCCGGGAAGTACATGAAGCCGAGCGCGCAGGTAACGAGATCGAACGATTTGTCCGGCAGCGACTCCATCGTCTCGGCATCGGCCCGGAAAGCATCGATCTGCGCAAGGCCGCGCTTCTCCGCTTCGCGCCGGATGATGTCGATCATCGCCTGAGAGATGTCTGTGGCGACTATCCTGCCGGAAGAGGTCACGGCATTGGCAAGTGGAAATGTCACCAGACCCGTGCCGCATGCGATGTCGAGCACGTGTTCACCGGGCTTTGCGGCCGCGACCTCGAGCAGGCGAGACTGCACAAGCGCAAGGCTGTCGCGCCAGCCGCCCTCGTAGGCTTCGGCAGCCTTGTCCCAGCCATAGCGTTGGATCCGGCGCTGGAATTTCGCGTCCATCACTGAGGCTCCGGAACACGCTGGCCTAGGGTCAGATGGGTCGCAACAGTCTGCGTCCTGCGAAAAACATCCATCAGCGGGCTGTAGCGAAGCGACGTCTCAACGATGTCGCGCAGCACTTCGGCCTCCGCCGTGGAATCGACTTGAATTCGAATACGGACGTCCTCGAATCCAGGCGTTATCTCGTCGGCGACGCCGAACTGTCCGCGCGCATCGACATCTGTCTCGACCGTCACTTCAACGCGGTCGATGGCGACATTCCTTCGCGCCGCCCACATCTTCACGCCCATCGCCACGCAACTCGAAAGCGCGGCGCGCAGCAGCGCGCTCGGCGAAGGGCCGCGGTCCTCTCCGCCCATGGATGGCGGAAGGTCGGCCGTCATCACATGGTGCTTCTCTTTCACCACGCACGTCAGGCCGTCTTCCACAACAGCCGTATTCACGTACACGCGCTGGCCGACCGACGGCTTCTGCGTGACCGTTCTGGTCGCCCGCTCCAGCGCAGCCTTGATCTGTTCCTGTGACATCATGGCCGTCTCCTTACGCTGCGACGGCGCGAGCGCCGGCCAGGTAGCCGGCAAGATGCGCGGAAAGGACGTCTGCATCCTCGCCTGCGCCGTCGATGAGACTGGACTTGCGCTTCCGCAGGAAGGGGAGGCCAAGCACATACATGCCGGGAGCGTCGACCACGCCGCCTTGGTGGCGCAGCCGTCCCTTGCGATCGAGCACCGGTACGTCGAGCCACGAATAGTCAGGCCGGTAGCCTGTAGCCCACAGCACCGTTCGTATGCCTTCGGACTGGAGGTCCATCGCCAACGCTGGCGTCTCCGGTACGCGTGTTGACGCCGGCCGCTCTATTTCGCCGACTGTTCCTTCGAGACCGTTCGTCCGGGCCCAGTCGTCGATCGTGGAGAGCAACCGGTTCTGTTTCAGGTCGGCCAGCTTGCAGACATTGGCCAGCGCGCCCGAGAACTGCGCCTTGCCGCCATCCAGAGCCATCAGGCGTCCGGTTATGCGCACGCCAGCATCTTGCAGGATGTTGAGGTCGATACTCTCCCGCTGTGGCGTTCCCACAAGCTGCATCGAAGGCACGTTGCGAACGCGGTTCACGTCGTCGATGTCGTCGAGGCCCATGTCGAGGACGCCGCTCGCATCCATCCACCATTTGATGTCCCGGCCACGGTAAGTACGTGGCGCCCGCACATGCTCGCCGACCGCCAGCGTTACCTGCCGGCCGGAAGCCTGGATCTCCTGCGAGAGCTGCACGCCCGTCGCCGATGCGCCAACGACCAGCACGCCGCCCGCGGCAAGCTGGTCTGGCCGCTTGTATTCGAGCGGCGTGACGGACCTGACGCCCGGCGGAAGCATCTTCGCCATGCCGGGAACGCAGGGAATGTTGCAGGCGCCGCTGGCGATCACCACGCACTTGCTGCGCCATGGGCCGCGTTCGGTCATGACGAGGTAGCCGTCCTGTTCGGCCCGGACGCCCGTCACCTGCGCGTGCGTCTCGACCGGCGCCGAAATGCTCGTCGCATAGCCGGCAAGGAATTCGATAGTCTCCGGCATGGTGCGGAAGCCATCCGGGTCCGCGCCGGAATAGGCAAAGCCGGGAAGCCGGCTCTGCCAGTTGGGAGTAAGAAGACGGAGCGAATCCCAGCGTTCGGTCCGCCATGAGTTCGCCACCTCGCCACGCTCCAGAAGGACGTGGTCGATGGATCGCATCGAAAGATGCCGGCTCATGGCGAGGCCTGCCTGGCCCGCGCCGATGATGATCACCGCGGTCTTGCGCATGGGATTCGCTCCGTTTCCGCCGGAGTTCTATTTCACCGTGACGAACACGTTGGTCGGGTTCGTGATTATGTCGAACACGGCCGAGCGCTTCTGCGACTGCGCGACGATCGCCGCGATGTCGTCGGCGTCCGCATCGGCGTCGATGTCGTACTTCACCCGCACGGCGCGGAAGCCGTTGCGCGTTTCCGTGTCGATGCCGAGGATGCCGTAGAGGTTCATGTCGCCCTCGACGGTCGCCTTCACCGAGCGCAGCTTGACGCCGCGGTTTTCCGCCACCGAGGCGATGCCCGCCGTCAGGCAGCCGGCAAGCCCCGCCAGCACCATCTCGACCGGCGTCGGCGCCGCATCCGGCGCAGCAAACACTTCCGGGTGGTCGGTTTCCATCTTGAAGGTCTTGGACCGCTCATGGTCCTGGCCGAGGCCGAAATACTTGTTCACCGTGGTGCGCGTATGCACGCCGCCGACCCATTCGCTGGTGGCCTTCCACACGAACTCGGCCGCCTCCGGCGCCTTCTCCAGCGCCTCGCGCGCGCCGAGGATGGCCGTCACGTTGACGCCGTTGATCATCTTGGGAGTGGTCTGGACTTCGCTCATTTCGTCTTCCTTCCTTGTTATCGTTGTTTGCCCTTGTTGATGTTTTCGGAATGGGCCGTTCCGGGAGGTTTCGCTTCAGGCGAGGGGCTCGTTACACCTCACGCGCCGATGCGAACATGATCCGGCGCCAGGGCCGGAAAGCGGGCGCAGGCGCAAGCCGCCATGCGCAAGTCTGATTGCGGGAAATCCGGGAGGAGATGGCCGGGACGTTCTCACGGCAATTTTCTTTTTTCTTGCCCGTCTTGGTGCGGGCTGGTTGCGACTCGTCTGTGCGAGCCTTGCCGTCGCAAATGGCGCCGCCGGCCCGTCAATCCAACCGACAAAAGGTCATGGGGGTCATGACCCTTCTCCACAAAAGCCACAATTGGCGGCCCTGTCCCCGTGCAGCTTCATGGCCGCCAGCCTGAGGGTTGGGCGCGCCGCCCGGACGTCTCGACGGACGAGGGGCGTGCCCTGCCGCTTCTGGCCGCGCCTAGACCTTCTCCGCCACCAGGAACGGCCGGATATCCCCCTTCTTCGTCCCCAGCAGCGCGCGATCCACAAACCTGAACCCCGCCGCCTCGATCTCGCCCTCGATCTGCTTGGCGGAGAAGAAAGCCAGCGCCGGCGCCTTGCCCAGCATCTGCATCACCGGAACCACCACGCGCACCATCGCCCCCATGGCGAGGTTCATGTCCGACAGGCACGGCGTCTTGGAGATGAAGCGCCCGCCCGGCTTCAGCAACCGCCGCACGCCCGCGAGCACCGGGCCCCTGTCGACGATCAGGTGCAGCACGTTGAAGGCGATCACCGCGTCGAATGCGCCTTCGCCCAGCCGGCTGACAAGGCGATCGTCCGCCGGCGTCCCCGCCTCGAACGTGATGTTGCCCACCTTCGCCTCGGCGGCCCGCCCGCGCCCGATCTCGATCATCGCCGGCGCCAGGTCCGTCGCGACATAGCGCGCGACCGAAGGCGCCAGCTTCACCGCCGTCGTCCCCGTCCCGCATCCGAACTCGAGCACCACGTCGCTGGCCTTCAGATGCGACCGCGTGCGCTCCAGCGTCCGCTCATAGCCGGGCACATCGGCGATGGGGTTCGCCGCATACTTCCGCGACACCCCATCCCAGAAACGCACATCCCGCGCAGCAGCAGTCATCGTCGACCCTCTCCATCACCGCGCCCAGCCTACCGGATGTCTGCGCCAAAGGCGAATTGCCTGCCTAGAGCCGCATCACCCCCGGCTTCACCCGCGGCCGCACCAGCAGGTCCTCCAGCGCCCAGACCAGCGCATCGGCGCGATCGCACTTGCCCTCGCCGGACCCCATCGCCAGCAGCTCCTCTTCCAGCAGTGCAAACTCCCCGCAGTGCGCCACGCGTCCCTTCTGATAAAGCGCCGCCGCCGGCTGCGCGCGCACCACCTTGGCCGCCCCCGCATGCGCCAGCTCGACCGGACACGCCACGCCTCCGTATCTCAGCGTCTGCTTCACCATGTCCCCGCCCTGGTTGCTCTCCGCGATCACCTTCCCCGCGCCCCAGCGCTTCACCGCCCCGGCCACGCGCTCGGCCCACTCCAG
>DATBNA010000509.1:0-2463 GCA_036554545.1 Hyphomonadaceae bacterium | reverse complement strand
CGAAGCGCAGCTCGCCCGAGATGTTGACGCCGGATTCCTTGTCCGCGTTCTTGCAGTCGGTGACGCAGATGTTGTGCTCCATGACGCCCAGCCGCGCGCTGTCGATCTGCGCCGCCGCCGAAGGCGCAAACACCGCCATTGCCGCCGCGGCGGCAAACGCAACCTTCATAAAACTCATTCCCGCGCCCTCTCCACACACTGTCTTGCGTCCGTCCCCCAGGTGGACGCGAAAAGCTAGAGCATGTTCCGTTGCAACAGTGAACTGACAGGCAGCAGGTTCCGAGGCGGAAACCGTGGTCCGCGCCTCAGGCGCGCAACGCCGGCCGAAGGGCTTCCCTGAATGGTTTTGCCGGTGATTTCCGGCCTTGCGTCAAAGCGCCTCCGCGCGCTTGCGCTCCTGCAGCCTGCATGTAAAACCCGGCCACCCTGAACCGGGGTGAGATGGCCGAGTGGTCGAAGGCGCACGCTTGGAAAGCGTGTATACGGGCAACCGTATCGTGGGTTCGAATCCCACTCTCACCGCCAGGGCGTCACACGCGGATAAGGCTGTACTTCCGGTTTGCGCGTGATGCGGCGGCGTATCAGCGCCGCCCGCGGGAAAGCTCCGCCATGGCGGAGTGGGGACCATAGATGATGTCGATCAGGCGCCAGTCGTTCTGGCCGGCCGCATCGCGCAGCCTGGTCCCGGGACGAACCGCATAGCCGGCCACCGTTTCCTGGACTGCCACATAGCGAAGGTGGCGCAGCGTGCGCAGCGCAGGCTCGCGGGCCTTGCTCGGTCCGCCTTCGCGCTTGGTGCAGCGGTCGAACTCAACCGCTGACGCGGGGCGCCGGCGGGGCGGGATGAGGCTCAGGCGGATGACCTCGCCGAGGATCAATCGCACTTCGTCGGCCCATTCGGGACGGATCCGCCGGCAGTGGCCAAGCCGCCTTGCCGCATCAGCAATCGAGGGAAGCTGACGGTCGATCCAGAGTGAGGCTTCCGAAGCGGGATGCATGGGCGGCCGGGGTCAAAGCGTTGACCGGCTCGTGCAAGGAGGGCGCCCTGGCCCTCGTTAGCCATGAAATCCGCGGACGGACCGGCGCTCGCCCCATGAGCGAGCCCATGGTCGCGTCGGGCATTCAATATCGCTGTCCCAGTGCAACCCCTTATTGGATTCAGCGTGAATCCGGCCGAACGTCGCCGCCAAGACTCGTAAAGAGCGACACACGACCCAATCAAACTCTGGAGCTGGCGACGCAGGACTTCACGAGGAGTGAAGGCGCCCATGCAGTTGGCCGATTCAAGAAGTCTGTTTGCACGGACAGGCGCCTGGCCGGTTTCCTTGCGGCGCCTGGCTTCGCTCGGTCCGCTCACGTCCGTCGATCACCTGCTGGTCAAGCAGCTCAAGCCGCAGACGCTTCCGGCCGGCAGCGAACTGACGCGGCCGCACGACGGTCATGCGGCGTCATGGATCCTGCTGTCGGGCTGGTGTGCGCGTGTTCGACCGATCGGCGCCTCGCAACGGCGCATCGTCCATTTCATGTTGCCGGGAGACATGATCGGCGTCGGACCGGCACGCTGGGCAGGCGACCGCCTTCCGGTCATGGCGCTGACGCCCGTGATCGCCGCCGAAGCCAGGCCGCTCAATGCCGTGGTCAGGCTGGGAGCGATCGAACATACCGGTCTGGTCGAAGCGTGCGCGCGCGCGGCGTGGCGCGAGCAGGTCTACTGTCTCAACGCCATGGCGCGCCTTGGTCAGCAGAGCGCCTGTCAGCGGATTGCGCACCTCCTGCTCGAGCTGCACTCCCGACTCGAAAGCGTTGGTCTCGCAAGCCGCAATGGATTCCAGGCGCCGGTAACACAGGCGGTGCTGGCTCAGGCGCTCGGCCTCAGCCTCGTTCATCTCAGCCGCACGCTGCGCCAGATGCGGCGCGATGGCGCCATCGCGTTCGAACCTGGCCGCATCGAGATACTGAAGCCCGACGCGCTCATCGACGCGGCGCAATTTTCACACGGCGCCGACTGGCTCGAAGAAGCCGTCGACATCTCCGCCCTGTCGCGCTTCTCCGCAGAGATCAAATGATCGGCCTCCGCAGCGGCGCTCAGCGTCAAAAGATACGCGCACAGCTGATTGGGCGAAGTTCTCGCGTCGGTAGCGTAGCCGTGATCGAGCTCAAGAATAGGTAATCCTTCGCGATGGGGACTTCCTCCAGCGCGTTCACTTCATCCCCTTGGAGACAGCTCAATGCAACTGAAGCTGATGGCGGGCGCTTCCGCGCTCGCGCTGGCTCTTGCCTTTGCAGGGACGGCAGCCGCAGATCCGGTCAACACCGCACGCCGTGATTCGACCGCGACACAGACAACCACGAATACCGACAACTCCAACAACTCGATCAATGACAGCGGCAATCCCGCGCTGACGATTTCCGACAGTGGGAACGACAATTCGGATAACTCCGACAACTCCGACAATTCGGACA
>DATBNA010000507.1:0-2284 GCA_036554545.1 Hyphomonadaceae bacterium | reverse complement strand
ACGCGGCCGGCGGCTGGGACAGGCAGTATCTCGAAGATCTCTCCGGCAACGCTCAGGATATCAACGAGGTGCACGCTTCAGCGGACGGGACACGGGTGCTGAGCGTGTCGTCGAACGTGATCGCCTTATGGATCGAGCGCGAGGATGGAACATGGGGAAGGCATCTGGTCGCCTTCCCGAATTCGCCTTTGCCTTTTGCAGCGCTGAGCGCGGATGGCCAGTTTGTCTTTTACAACGCAGGTCCAAGGATCGAGGTGCATGCCGAAGACGAGAATGGCGTGTGGCTGGGCGAGCCCGTCGCCATCATCGAGGCGGGAGAGTTCAACAATTTCACGGAAGTGGCCGTTTCGGCCGATGGCGGGATGGTCCTGGCGGCAGACTATGAAGGGGTCGAGCTATGGGTCGAGAGTGCGCGGGATGGCTATTCGCGCGTATTCACGGACGAGCTGAAGGATCTGACAAGCTTCGGCTTCTCCGCAGACGGCAGCGCATTCTACGGCGATGCAAACGACAAGACGAAGGTGTGGCGCATCACGGGAGGCGACGAGAGCGGGCTGCGCGTTTGGGGTGAGAACGACATTGCGGCGCCGGTTCTGGTCACTGCTGAAGAGCGCACCTTCGAGCGGGAAATGTCGGCGGACGGCAGCGTCCTGGTGACGGCGGGCTTCTCCGGGCCGCTCGAAATCTGGGGAATGGGTCGCGAAGCGCTGGATGCCGGGGCCGCGTTGCGCGATCGGCGCGCCGAAAACCATGAGGCGACGGCAGCGGCCTTCTCGGCGTCGGGACGTACGCTGGCGGTTTCAGACGGCGATGGCGTCATCTCGCTGTGGCGTCGCGGAACGGACGGAGCATGGTCGGCCGGGAAGGCGACGGAAGGGCTGCTGGCGCGCGAGGCAATCGCCGCGGCGGGAGAAGATCTGATTGCCGCCGCCAACATGGAAGGCGTGATGGCCTTCGGACGCAACACCGACGGAACATGGAAACAGAGCCTGCTGTCCGATGAATCTTCGGCGTGGGTTTCCGTGTCGCGCGATGGAGCGAGGATCGTGGCGGAGTCGGATACGCTCGAAGTCTCGCTGTGGACCCGCGGGGCGGACGAAAACTGGACGGCGACGGTGCTGCAGACGGAAGAGGAAGAGTCGCTCGAGAACGCATCGATTTCCGCGGATGGCGGGACGATCATTTCGGTCGGCGCCAATGACCTGACCGAGTGGCGCGAGGGCGAGGACGGCAAATGGACGCCGCGCAGGATCGACGAGGCTTTCAATGGGATAGAACAGGTCGCATTTGGCGCCGGCGACGAATTTGTCAGCGCCGGGGCGAGCGGCGTGATCAAGTGGTCGCCGGGGGCCGGAGGAAGCTGGACGTTCGAGCGCGTCGGCCCGGAATTCTACGGGCGCCGGGCGCGGCTGTCGCCGGACGGGAAGTCCATCGTGTCGCTGTCGCTCGAAGGGGCGGCGCAGTTGTGGCGGCGGCGTGACGACGGCAAGTGGACCAGCGTGACGCTCGCGGCCGGTAACAAGGTGCTCGATGTCGCGTTTTCACCTGACGGCGACGAGATCGCACTTGCAACGGAAGAGGGCGCGCGAGTGATCGGCGCGAGCTGGCTGGCAGGCGGCCGGGGAGTCGTGGAAGAGGCCTGCCGGCAGCTCGGCGTCGGCGGCGGCAGGCTGCGCACGCTGAGCGCCAAGGATGTGGAAGCGGCGCCGATGGCGAGCGCCTATCTCGGTCAGGATGTTTGCGCGTGGCGGCCGCAATGGTACGACCGCGCGCTCGATGCGGTTCTGGGCTGGATGAACTAGGCGGCGCCTGAGCCTGCCCTCGTGAAACCCGGGGCGGCTTCTGTGCGTTTCATGCTCCGGACCCAGGAGGATTTCATGATCAGGGCTGTGTTTTGCGCCGCTGTAGCGGGGGCGTTCGTGCTGGCTGCCTGCGAAAAAGCGGGCGAGGACATCGACTCCGCCATCGAGAAGACGGTCGATGGCGAGAAGAAGCTGGATGACGGGGCGTTCGAGAAGGCAGGCGAGGCGGTCGACAACACGATCGGCGTCAAGCGGGAGAACGATGCGGATTCGCTGGCCGACGCCGTCGATGGCCAGCGCGAGACGAAGCCGGACTAAGGGCGGAAATCGACTGCTGACAGGTAGCTGTCAGCAGGCCTGCCCTATCTCTTTCCATGTCGGCGCAGGGCGCCAGCAGGGAGAGGCATGACATGCTGAAATTCTATCATGCGCCGTGGTCGCGTTCGTCGAACATGCTGTGGCTGATGGAGGAGCTTGGCGTT
>DATBNA010000503.1:0-13443 GCA_036554545.1 Hyphomonadaceae bacterium | reverse complement strand
CGGGCCGCGGAGCGACTTGTGCGTGGTCGACGTCACGACATGGGCGTGCGGCACAGGCGAGGCGTGCACGCCGCCGGCGACGAGGCCCGCGATGTGCGCCATGTCCACCATCAACCAGGCGCCGACTTCATCGGCGATGCGGCGGAACTCGGCCCAGTCCCATTCGCGCGAATAGGCGGTGCCGCCGGCGAGGATCAGCTTGGGCTTGACGCTGCGCGCGGTCGTGCGCACCTGATCCATGTCGAGGAGGTTGTCCTGCCGGCGAACGCCGTAGGACGCCACCTTGAACCACTTGCCCGACATGTTGACCGGCGAGCCGTGCGTGAGGTGGCCGCCGGAGTTGAGGTCGAGACCCATGAAAGTGTCGCCGGGCTGCAGGAGCGCCAGGAAGACCGCCTGGTTCATCTGGCTGCCGGAGTTCGGCTGGACGTTGGCGAATTCCGCCGAGAAGAGCGCCTTGGCGCGCTCGATCGCGAGGGTCTCCACTTCGTCGACGTATTCGCAGCCGCCGTAATAGCGCTTGCCCGGATAACCTTCGGCGTACTTGTTCGTCAGGATCGTTCCCTGCGCTTCGAGCACTGCGCGCGAGACGATGTTCTCGGAGGCGATCAATTCGATCTGGTGCTGCTGGCGGCCAAGTTCCTTGCCGACCAGATCCGCGATCGCGGGATCGCCTTCGGCGAGAGACGCCCCGAAGAACGCCTGCTCCCGCGATCCGGCAAGCACGGACGATTGGCTCATGGGCGGGCCTCCAGACGCATCAGGGAGCAAGTTGAACGGGCGATACGGGACGCCCCTGCAAATGGCAAGTCTTGGGCACGTCTGCCAGTAGCTGTGGTCTAGAATCAGTATTTGCCACTAATCTGTGGTGTAGATGTGGGACATTAGTTGCATTCCTCTTGGATATGCGCATTCATCAATACGCGCAGGGGCGGTTTGGGTAGACGTTATGGCGGATGCGGCCAATAATTCTTCAGTGGCGAACGACGATTTGCTTCGGATGACTTCCGAAATCGTCGCTTCCTTTGTCTCCAACAACCCTGTGACGACCGAAGGCCTGCCAGACGTCATTCGCTCTGTTTACCGTACCGTCTCTGGACTCACTGGCGGGACCGAAGCGCGCCTCGAGGACCGGCCGAAACCCGCCGTCCCGGTCGGGAAATCTGTCACCAACGACTACATCGTCTGCCTGGAAGACGGGCGGAAGCTGAAGATGCTGAAGCGCTACCTGCGCTCGCGCTATGATATGTCGCCGGACGAATACCGCCGCCGCTGGGGCCTCGCCGCCGACTATCCGATGGTAGCGCCCAGCTACACCGAACGCCGCTCCGAATTCGCCAAGAAGATCGGCCTGGGCAAGGGCGTGCGGAAGAGCCGCTAGACCACAATCCCGCCCTTGCTGTCCGGCGGTTTGTCGCCGCCCTGCCCGCCCTTGCTTCCGCGCGACCGTACATAGGCGAGCTTCGCCCGCGCGAGCTGGTCGATGTCGTGCTGCGAAGCGCTGGCCGGTGCGGTGAAGACGACTTCAAGACCATCGCTCGCGGAAACGGCGCGGACCTCAACCGCGCCGCCGATGCGGTGGATCTCGATCAGGATTTCATGGTCCGGGTTGTTCGCCATCCCGTTCCCCGCGGCTGGCGGCATCGTGCGCCAGCCGAAGGGCGAGGTAAATGGTGGACGTTGTGGTCGCCGCCCCGCGGGACGATCAGGGCGTCCAGATGATCGCGACCATGACCATCACCAGTCCCAAGGTCGCGATATTCCAGCTGAATGTGCGCAGCCACGGCACGCCCACCGCATAGAGTGGCAGGAACAGCGCCCGGCCGCCGAGGTACATCATCGAGCCATAGACGCTCAGCCAGCTGCCGCCACGCTGCAGCAGCTCCAGCATCAGCACCGCTGCCGCGAAGATCGCGAACGTCTCGAGGAAGTTGCGTTGCGCCCGGTCGAGGCGGCCCGCGACGCCGCTGGGGCGCAAGTCCTCGTCGCGCGCGCCAACCGTGTAAGCGTTGCCGACCTGCGCCTTGAAAGTGAAGGACGCCGCGGTGAGGTGCACGAGCCCGATCACCATCGCGCCGAAAAGAGTCCAGAGTTCCACGGACATGCCGCCTCCCGCCCAATGCTGGCGACAGGATACGCGAAACGCGATCCGACGTGAAATGTGGCTCAGGCCGCCCGTTTCAGACCCAGCTGCGCCCAGACGGCCAGCAGCGCGGCGACGAGGTCGTCCATCATCTGCTCGGTGTGTTGCGGGCTGGGCGTGAAGCGCAGGCGCTCCGTGCCCTTGGGGACAGTCGGGTAGTTGATCGGCTGCACGTAGATGCCGAAGTCGAAGAGCAGCGTGTCCGAGAGCGCCTTGCAGCGTTCCGGATCGCCGACCAGCAGCGGCACGATATGCGTGTCGGCCATCATCACCGGCAGTTTCGCGGCGATGAGCTTCTGACGCAGCATCTCCGCCTTTTCCTGGTGGACCTTGCGCAGGTCGCGGCCGAAATCACCGCGCAGCTTGCGGATCGAGGTCAGCGCGCCGGCGGCCAGCACCGGGCAGGTCGAGGTCGAGAAGATGAAGCCCGGCGCCATCGAGCGGATGGCGTCGACGATGGCGGTCTTCGAGGCGATGTAGCCGCCCATCACGCCGAACGCTTTCGCCAGCGTGCCTTCGCAGATGGTAATGCGGTGCATGACGTTGTCGCGCTGGGCGACGCCCGCGCCTTCATGGCCGTACATGCCGACGGCGTGAACCTCGTCGAGATAGGTCATGGCGTCGAACTCTTCGGCGAGATCGCAGATCTCCTCCATCGGCGCCACGTCGCCATCCATCGAATAGACGGATTCAAACGCGATCACTTTCGGCGCGTCGGCCGGATCATTCTCCAGGAGGGCGCGCAGGTGGCCCATGTCGTTGTGGCGGAAGATGCGCTTGGCGCAGTGGGCGCGTTTGATGCCCTCGATCATCGAGGCGTGGTTCAGTTCGTCCGAATAGATGATGACGTTGGGCATGATCTTGGCGAGCGTCGACAGCGTCGCCTCGTTCGACACATAGCCCGACGTAAAGAGCAGCGCGCTTTCCTTGCCGTGGAGGCTGGCGAGCTCCTTCTCGAGCTCCACGTGGTAGCGCGTCGTGCCCGAGATGTTGCGCGTGCCGCCTGACCCTGCGCCGAAGGTATCGACTGCTTCCTTCATCGAGGCGATCACGTCCGGGTCCTGGCCCATGCCAAGATAGTCGTTCGAGCACCAGACGATAACGTCCTGCTCCCGGCCGTCGGTGTGGCGCACCGAGGCTTTCGGGAACTCGCCGCGATATCGCTTCACATCGATGAAGACGCGATAGCGGCCCTCGGAGCGGATCTCCTCGAGCGCGTTCTCGAATGCAGCCAGATGTTTCATCGGGGCGGATCTTCTCTTGAACTACAACCGCGCTTCTGTGGGCGCATCGAGGCCCAACCTAAGGCCGCACGCGTCCGCCTCCTAGACCTACGTCAAATCCGCACTGCTGGATTATGCCTTGTCGCCGCAGGGTTTTTGCGACTCGCTCGCAACAACTGGACAATGTCACGTGAGCCGCGCGTGAGACTGGTTTCGCGCCTCCGTTGATCGCCCTGCAAAACCGTTGAACCAGGCGGGTTACTCGCCCGACCAAATCCATACGAACCGCCCGGCAAATCCGGATGCTGTCCGGCGCCGCGCCGAGCGGACGGAAGCAAAAACAAGAAGACGGACAAGCAAAATGATCAGAGCGTTCTTCCTCTTCCTCGCTATCGCAAATCTCGTCCGGCCCATGCTGGCCTTTCCCGGGCCCGGGTCATGACCTCGATGATGATTTCTCCCTCGCCCTAGACCGCGATCCGCCGGAGAAGCCGTCACCGGCCCGCCGCAGCTCTCGCGGACGGGAATAACAATAAGAACACGGACAAAAAAATGATCAGAGCATCCCTCCTCGCTATTGTCCTTTCATTCGCCGCGGAAGCCGCCGTCGCCCAGACGGGACCAATCGAACTTGGTGGCATCGCCGAGTCAGCCGCCCCGCGGCCACTGCCACGAACGCCGGAAGGCCGACCGGATTTCGGCGGCAACTGGTTCACTGCCTTCATCACGTCGACCGGCCGCATGGACGGCGCCACAAAACTCGTCGCCTCGGATGAGGAGGCCAAAGAGCTGTCGCGCAAATTCGTGGATTTCGCCAATTCTCCGGCGGCCGGCGCGCTTGTGGATCCCGACTTCTTCGTCGCCGGCGTCGATCAGCTCGCGAAGGTCAAGGGCGAATGGCGAACCTCTCTCATCACCACGCCCGCCAGCGGCGTTCAGGAGTATACTGAACAAGGCAGGCGCCTCGATGCGCAGCGCAAACAATGGAACCAGCTGCCGGCCGAAGGGCCTGAGATGCGTCCCTTGATGGAGCGATGCGTGGTCGCCATCGGCAGCGCACCCCTGACGCCGGTCCCCTCCACTATCGTCCGCCAGTTCATCCAGACGCCTGACCATCTGGTCATTGCCTCGGACGGCAACGACACCCGCATCATCGGCTTCGAGACCGCATCCCGGCCGGCCGCCATCGTCGCTCCGCTCGGAGACTCAACGGCCCATTGGGAAGGCGATGTCCTGGTCGTGCATACGACGCGGCTTTCGGGCGAGGTGCACAAGCACATCATCACGCGTCCGGAATCGCGCGTGATCGAGCGCTTCGAGATGCTCGGCCCGGACGAGCTCTTCTACAGGTTCACCGTGGAAGACACGGCGATCTACGCCGGCCCCTGGAGCGCCGAATTCGTTCTCACCCGCTCGAAGGAGCGCGTGTATGAGTATTCCTGCCACGAGCATAACTACTCGATGGTCAACATCCTGCAGGCCGGCCGCGTCGCGGACCAGAAGGCGGCGAAAGCCCGGGCGGCCAAAGCGCCGGCCACGGAAAAGCGCAGCTGAAAACAGAGCCGCCGGCTCCCCCGGGAACCGGCGGCTTCTGCAGCAGGAACGGCGTGGCGTGCGCCCCCGCTCGCCACGCCAGCCCCCCGACCGTCCCTGCGATACCTGTATTCGCTCCCCGGTCGGCATCGGACCCCTGTTCGGGATTTCACCCGATCCGATCGAAGGGCGCTGCGCGGTACTGGTCCTCCGTACGAACAATGGAGGGCGTGTTGAAACAGGCAGGATTAGGCGTGACGTGCTTCGCGCTTGCATTGCTGGCAGGCGGGTGCGCGACCGAGGACTACGTAGACGAGCAGATCGCTCCAGTGGCGGCCCAGGCTACGGCGGCGCAAGGCACGGCGGCCGAGGCCCTTGCAAGGGCCAACGCAGCAAACAAGCTGGCGGAAGGCAAATTCCTCTATGAGGAAGTCGTGTCCGACGACGTCGCGCAATTCACCTTGGACAGCCACGACCTTTCGCCGAAGGCCAAGGCCCGTCTCGATCACATCGCCAAGCGCCTGAAGGAAGAGAACAAGAACGTCTACCTGGAAATCCAGGGATTCACGGATGAAAGCGGCGACAGCGAACACAATCACAAGCTTGGCGACTCCCGCGCCCAGACGGTGATGCGTTATCTCAACCAGCGCGGCGTCCCGCTCAGCCGCATGTCGACGATTTCCTATGGCGAAGAAAATCCAGTCGCCGACAACAACACTGCCGAAGGACGGGCAGCGAACAGGCGGGTCAAGATCATCGTTCTCATCTAGGCTTTGCCTAAAACAGAACCGCCGGCTCACGAAGAGCCGGCGGCTTTGGGTCCCCGACACCGGGTCGTCCTGAAGGACGAGTCCGCGCCTCCTCCCCAAGTTTCACAGCCCCAGACTATCAGGCCGGGGTCTGCATCTCTGGCTAGAGCTGGTAACGGATCTGATCGGACCAGAAGCGCTCCAGGCGGGCGATCGTGCGGTTCAGCTGATCGAGATCGTCGGCGCGCACCGAAGCAGTGGGCTCCAGCGCAGTCGCCTGCTTCTCGAAGAGGTCCGCAACGCGGTTGCGCACGGCCTTGCCCGAAGGCGTCAGCTTGAGGCGCACAGTGCGGCGGTCGTCGTTCGAGCGCGACTGAACGAGGTAGCCGCCCTCCTGCAGTTTCTTGACGTTGTAGGACATCGACGTGCCGGCGAACGAACCGCGGGCGCGCAGAGCCGAAGCAGGCGTTTCGCTTTCGCCGATCTCGTACAGGAGGAGAGCCTGCACGCCGGTCAGCGAGCGCTCGCCGGAACGCTCAAGATTATCCTTAACGACGTCGTGGAGACGGCGGTGCGCCTGCTCCAGGAGCGCGAGGGCCTTGAGGAAGGATTGCTCGACGTTGTCTTCGCCGGTTTCCCGGCGTTCCGCTTTCAACATAACCACCACCATCACCGTTGTTTTTTGTCGTCGTGCCGATTTGCTCGGCTTATGGTGGACAATACGACAGCTTGGCTAAGCAAACGCTAAAACGAGCAGGTTTTGTGTAAATTTCGAAGTGTATTCATTTGAACTCTCGCGACGGGTTTATTGTAATCGGAAAGTAAACGCGCGCGATTGAATCCAACCTGTCAGAACGGCCATCGCGCGAGGCCGTGCGCGGCGTTGCGCACATCCATGGTGAGATTCAACGACTTCACGATGCGTTGCGCGGAGAGGTCGTGGATCGCGACGGTGGTAGGCGAAGAGCCCGCGGCCACCAATGTTTCTGACAAGACACAAAGCCCGCGCCCAAAGGACTGCCGCGCAAGGCCGCTGTCATCGAAATCGGTGTTGGTGAGGTCGGCCTCGGAATAGCGCGGCACAGGAATGTCTGTTCGCCGCTCCTTCGTCATCCAGACAAGGCTGTCGCTTTCGGTGTTGTTGAAGATGACCCCGCCCCGGAAGGGCTGGGCGTTGTGCGTGCCCAGGGGCAGCGGCGCGACGATGGCGATCCCCGAACGGGTGAGACGCACGAGTCCCGGCAGACGCCGGCCGCTCAGGTAGATGCCGTGATCGGTTACACAGACGCTGTTAACGTGGAAGTCGTTGGCGGGCGTCGGCCCGCCCTCGCGGCGCGGATCGAAAGTGCTGGCATTCAGCCGGCCTGCTTCCTTCTGCATCCGGACGCCGAAGTCAAACTCTCGGGTAACGAGATCGAAGCGTAGAACAGCGTCGAAACCGGTTGAGGTCAGGAAGAGCTTGCCGCCGTGCTGGCAGATTTCGTGGCAATGCTTGAGGTACGCGTTGCGGTAGGACGCAACGACCTTGAAACCCCGATCGAAGACGAACAGTTCGTCGCTGGCGGCGACATGGATTTCATGGCCGACAACGGCTATCCCGCGCAGGCCCCGGTCGGCGCCCCTGCCCTCGAAGTCGATGCCACTGGTGTTCCAGTCGAGCTGCTGGTCGAACGTCCCGCGCTCCATGTCGACGAGATAGAGGCCGCCATGGCTGTCGCCCTGGCGCGACCCCCGCACCACGGAACTCACCAGCAGCCTGGGCAGGGCGCTCACTGCAGCGTGTAGTCAAAGATGAAGTGGATGCGGTCAGCGCCGCGGTTGGTGACCGCGTGATAATCGAGATTGCTGACCTCGTAGGCGATGCCTTCCTCGAGATAGTGGCTCTTGCCGCGGATGACGAAGTCGACGTCCGGATTGGTCACCAGCGGGACATGGATGCGGTGCGCGGCGGCGAAGCTGGGGTGAGCGTCCTTGTGCAGGTTGATGCGGCCGCCCGCGAGCAGCTTGGCCGCCATCGCGCGGATGATACGGCCGCCCGGCGGGTAGTGCTTCGCGACGATCTCCTCGATCAGCGCGTTCGCCGGGTTGGAGAAATGATCCCAGCCGCTCCGCTTTTCGACGGCGGGATCAGGCCAGGTCGACGAGAACAGCATGACGACAGACTGCGTCTGCCTGTGCTGCTCGAACGACTGCTGCCGTATCTTGTCCTCAAGCCAGATATCTGCCGCGAGCCCTGTAACCGCGTCCTTCAGAGGCTGGTGATCGACCGGCCCCAAGTTTCGAACTGGCGTCTCAAGCAGCATGCGCACCCCGATTGGGCGCCTTTATAGCCGCCCGTCGCCGTTTGGCGAACCCTCGCCTAGTCAAAGGTAAGTTCACCGTCGCCGAGCGGTGCGAAGATCTCGTTCAGCATCTCGTTGGTGACGCCGGCCAGGGTCGCCGGGTTCCAGTTGGGCTTGTTGTCCTTTTCGATGATCACCGCCCGGACGCCTTCCTGGAAATCATGCAGATGGACGACACGGCAAGCGATGCGGAACTCCATCTGCATGTTGTCTTCGAATGTCTTGGCGTCGAGGCCGCGGCGGAGCTGGCGGTGTGCGACTTTCAGCGTCTGGGGCGACTTGGTCTTCAGTGCGACGAGCTGGGTCTTTGCCCAATCGCCCTTCTCCGCTTCGAGCGCGCCAAAGATGTCCTCGACCGTCTCCTTCCAGAAGCAGCGCTCGATGACCTCCAGATGCTTGTCGAACGACCCGGCCTCGTCCCAGTCCATCGCATTGAGCATATCGAGCTGGCCCTCGCAGACGGCGTTCTTGACCACATCGACGACCTTGGACTCGGCATAGTGCGTGGCGACGCCTGCTGCGCAGACATCTCCGCCCTTCAGCCGCTCGCCGGTCAGGGCCAGCCACATGCCCAGCGGCGGGCCGAGACGCGGCAGGAACCAGCCGCCGCCGACATCGGGGAAGAGGCCGATACCGGTCTCCGGCATGGCGAAGGTCGTGCGCTCGGTGGCTACCCGGTGGCTGCCGTGGACGCTGATGCCGACCCCGCCGCCCATGGTGACGCCGTCGAGGAAGGCGACGTAGGGCTTGGGATAGTTCTTGATACGGGTGTTGAGACGGTATTCGGCGCGGAAAAAGGCCTGCGCAGCCGATCCGTCCGCCGCGCCGCTTTCGGCCAGCATGCGGATGTCGCCGCCGGCGCAGAAGCCGCGCGTGCCCGGCGCGTGATCGACGACGATCAGCTCCACTTCGGGATCGCCTTCCCAGAGCTTGAGGGCGGCGTCCATCGCGAGGCACATTTCCTCGTTGAGCGCATGCAGCGCCTGCGGCCGGTTGAGCGTGATGCGCCCTGCGGCGCCCTGGCGGTGGATGATGACTTCCGGCATGCGAGGTCCCGACAGATGAATGCCTAGCGCAATGCACCATTCGCAGCGCGTTCGCAAATGGCCGGTTCTGAACGGGTTAATCCCTGCTTCCGGCGACGAATCCGCTTTGTCACAGAATCGGAGGAGCTATGCAGCCAGTGGCGTCGTGAGTCTCAACCAGCTCGGGAGCCGCATCCATGCACTGGCATACTGTGCGTTACGATGAGCGCGCCAATCGCGTCGAAGTCTATCGGCACGCCGACAACATGTTCGACGGCGACCCGGTGATCCTGATTGACGCCGGTCTCGACAAGTTTGGGCGATCGCCGGATGCCGCAGAACAGCTTGCCGCGTGGCTGGGCCGGATCGTGCTATCGGACAATCCGGCAGTGCGAAAGGCGCTTGGGCTCGGCTGAGGCCTACCAGATAGGCTTCGGCTTCGATGCGAGAGGATTGGGCTTGAGGTAAGAACCGGCTTCCTCGCCCAGTTTCAAACGCAGCGCCTTGTTGCGGTAAATCCCTGCAAGGCGGATGAACAGACGCTTCTCTTCAGTCGTTACCGCGGCCTGCGCGGCCAAAGCATAGTTCTCGGCCTTGAGGATGCATTCCTCAATCGTGACCATGCCTCTCTTATACCCTATCGCGCGTACGAGTTCCTCAGAGTTTCACCTGAGAGATACCCTAGTGTGTATCACGTATGACGTGCCGGACAGGGTGGTCACGGTGCGAGCCTTAGAGCTTCAGCAGATAGGCATGCGTGCCTTCGAGCACGAGCAAGCTGTCCTGATTGTGAATCGTTGCTCGCATTCGCACGACGCCGGTCGTGCGCTGCCGTTCAAGCGCAGTGATCTCCAGCAGCGGGTAGAGCGTGTCGCCGGGATAGACCGCTTTCAGGAACTTCGCCTGCACTTCGATGAAGCCGATCAGGTCGTTGGCGATGACATGCGGAAAGAGGCCGGCGCCGGCCGCGGTGAGCGTGAGGATATGGAGTCCGTGCGCGAGAAGATCGCGATGCCCGGCGGCGGCGCAGTATGGCCGGTCATAGTGAATCGGGTGGTTGTCGCCAGAAATCAGCTGGAATGCCGAGAAGTGCGCATCCGTCAGCGTGCGCGCCGGACATGGGAACTGCTCGCCGACCTTTAGCTGGTCGAAACCGCGATGCGGGACGAGGGGGCGTGACAAGGGATCGAATGCTTCAGCCATGTCCTAGCCTTCCGCATGGCAGAATGCGGTGGGAGTCCTGACCCCGGGCATGGGCTCCTCCGCCATCAACAGGGTCATGGCAGCAAGATCAAAGACGGTTTCGACGACGCTACATCCGCCGCCCATGATGGACGGCACGTTCCGTCCCGATCTCATGACATGGGCGCCGGACGCCCCGGGGACCGGGTCAGCATAACGCATGATAACCTTGGCGCCGTCGCCCGATACGAAAACACCGCGGACCACGGGCTTCGTTTCTATCTCGGTCACTGCATAGAAACGCTGGTAGGCAGTCAGCGACTGCGCGCCCTTCGGCATTACCATCCGGCTCTCGATCGTTTTCACCAGCGCGGCATCGATTACGGCCGGCTGCTGGGCGTGCGACCCGGCAACCCAGCTTGCGACCAGCACGGATACAATCAGCGCTCGCATCATCGCGCCAGCATAGCCTTCGCTGCGATGATCCGCACTGTCCTCCCTGCATACAGAATCGTGATTGGCCTCCGGCCGCCTCTGCCGCATCGATCACGCGCCTAACGCAACGAACCTTGACCCTCGTCGGTCATCCTGGCGCGCACTACTGCCTCAGCATGTCCCGCGACACGATCACGCGCATCACCTCGTTGGTCCCTTCGAGGATCTGATGGACGCGCAGGTCGCGGACGATGCGTTCGACGCCGTAGTCGGAAAGATAGCCATAGCCGCCGTGGAGCTGCAGTGCGTCGTTGGCGACCTTGAAGCCGGTATCGGTGACGAAGCGCTTGGCCATGGCGCACCAGCGCGTGGCGTCGGGCGCCTTCGCGTCGAGCTGCTGTGCGGCGTTGTAGAGCATCATGCGCGCGGCCTGGGTTTCAGTTTCCATGTCGGCGAGCTTGAACTGTGTCGCCTGGAAACTGGCGATCGCCTGGCCGAACTGCTTGCGCTCTTTCGTGTAGGCCAGAGCCTTGTTGAGCGACTCCTGCATGCCGCCAAGCGAGCACGCAGCGATGTTGAGGCGACCGCCGTCGAGCCCGGCCATGGCGAAACGAAAGCCGTCGCCTTCAGCGCCGATGCGTCTGCTGGCGGGAATTCTGACGTCCTCGAAGATGACCTGCTTCGTTGGCTGGGAGTTCCAACCCATCTTCTTTTCATTGGCGCCGAATGAGATGCCCTTATCGTCCTTCCGCACGATGAAGGTCGAGATGCCTTTCGGTCCTTCGGCGCCTGTACGCGCCATTACGACATAGACGTCGCTGACGCCGGCGCCGGAGATGAACTGCTTTGCACCGTTGAGGATGTAGTCGTCACCCTGCTTTACCGCCTTCGTCTTGAGGCTCGCGGCGTCTGAACCGGAGCCCGGCTCCGTAAGACAGTATGATGACAGGTATTCCATCGAGGTAAGTTTCGGCAGCCACTCCTTGCGGAGTGAGTCGGCGCCGAAACGATCGATCATCCACGAACACATGTTGTGGATCGAGATGTAGGCGGCGGTGGAAACGCAGCCCTGGCTGAGCTGTTCGAAGACCAGCACGGCGTCAAAGCGCGAAAGGGCTGATCCACCTACGTCATCGCTTACGTAGAGTCCGGCGAACCCGAGGCCCGCAGCCTCCTTGATCACGTCCACAGGAAAGTGTCTGGTTTCGTCCCATTCCGCCGCATACGGTCTGAGCTTCTCGGCAGCGAAATCTGCAGCCGTCTGGCGAATCAGCTTTTGCTCGTCGGTGAGTTCGGTTGTCATAGGGCGTTCGGACCACGAATTCTGTCGTTGTTCATGTTACGCGTAACACGAGTTCGGTAACCCATATTCTCCCCATAAGACTGGCTCAAGGCTGGCTCACTCCCATGGCGACCGTCATTTCCGAAACCGCGCCGCAATACAGGGTGCGGCCTGCACGCGGGAACGAAATCGGCGAACTCCAGAACATAGACCTTGCCTCGGCCACGCTGTTCCGGGGCACTGGCCTCATCGATTTCGGACCGCTGGGTGAACCGACCGAGCCGATCCCCGAGGACCGCCTGCGCAAGGGTTTCGGCGACGCCCTGATCTGGGTTGCGGTCGACGACCGCGAGGAACTGGTCGGCTTCGCCCTGTGTTCGGACCGCGGCGAAGATCTCTATCTCGACCAGCTTTCAGTCCTTCCCCGCCATGGCCGTCAGGGCCTGGGAACGCGGCTGGTGCGCCGTTGCCTGCAGGAGGCAGAGGCGCGTTCCTTCAGGCGCGTGTCGCTGTCGACCTTCCGCAAGGTTCCCTGGAACGGGCCGTTCTACCGCAAGCTCGGTTTTCGCGAGATCCCGGTCTGGCGGCTGCGCGACTGGCAGCTCGAGATCCGCGAGCTGCAGAAGCAGACCATGGACGTCAAGCTGCGGTGTTTCATGCAGCGTTCGGCGAAGCGCGGCCGCTGAACCCCGGCGTTTCAGTCTCCCCCTTTCAGGGACCGAGGTTCCCCGCTACCTAGCGGCCCAGAAGGGGTGCCCCATGCCCAGATCCATCGTCACCGGCGTCTATCCCGCCAGCCGCATGCGCAGGCTGCGCCAGTTCGACTGGTCGCGGCGGCTGACGCGTGAGACGAAGCCTTCACCCGACGACCTCGTCTGGGGGCTGATCGTCCACGATGGAAAGGACAAGCGCGTGCCGGTGAAGACCATGCCAGGCGTCGATCGCCTGAATGTGGACGAAGCGGCGAAAGCGGCGGTGCGGGCGCGCGAGCTGGGCATACCAGCGATTGCTGTCTTCCCGCACATCGACCCGGGCAAGAAGAACGAAGGCGGTGAAGAAGCCATCAACCCGAACGGCCTTGTGCCCACAGTGATCCAGGCGATGAAGGCGGCGGCGCCGGAAGTCGGCATCGCGTGCGATGTGGCGCTCGACCCCTTCACCAGCCACGGCCATGACGGGCTCTTGAATGAAGACGGTTATGTCCTCAACGACGAGACCGTCGCTGTACTTATTGAACAGGCGCTCGTGCAGGCGCGCGCAGGAGCCGACATCGTCGCGCCGTCGGACATGATGGATGGCCGGATCGGCGCAATCCGCGAACTGCTGGACGAGGAAGGGCATGAGAACGTCATGATCCTTTCCTACGCGGCCAAATATGCGTCGGCTGTCTATGGCCCCTATCGCGATGCGGTCGGCACGGCATCGGTGCTGAAGGGTGACAAGAAGACCTACCAGATGGATTTCGGGAATTCCGACGAGGCCCTGCGCGAAGTCGCGATGGACATCGAGGAAGGCGCCGACATGGTGAT
>DATBNA010000488.1:0-16245 GCA_036554545.1 Hyphomonadaceae bacterium | reverse complement strand
CGCGAAATCGGTTTCCAGGCGATCGCCTGTCTTGCGCGCCATGCGCGCGATCATCTCCGGCAGGCGGTGATAGGCTTGCGGACCGACGACCAGATCCACCGCCGGTTGCCGGCGCATGATCTCCTCGCCTTCGGCCTGCGCAACGCAGCCCGCTACGGCGATGCGCAGCCTGCCGCCTGTTTCTTTCTTGAGCTCTTTCAATCGTCCCAATTCGGAGAACACTTTCTCCGTCGCCTTCTCGCGGATATGGCAGGTGTTGAGTACGATCAGCTCGGCCGCTTCCGGCGTATCCACCGGCGTGTAGCCCAATGGCTTCAGCACGTCCCTCATCCTTTCGGAATCGTAGACGTTCATCTGGCAGCCATAGGTCTTGATGAAGAGGCCCTTGGGAGCGGGCTTCTGCGTGGTCTCAGCCATGCGGCCTACTTCTTCTCGTCGTCGAGCGGCACGCCATAGAGTTCGAGCCGGTGATCAACCAGGCGATAGCCCAGCTTGCGTGCGATCTCGATCTGCAGCTTCTCGATCTCGTCGGACTTGAACTCCACTACCTTGCCCGACTTGGCGTCGATCAGGTGATCATGGTGTTCATCCGGCGCTTCTTCATAGCGCGACCGGCCATCCCGGAAATCGTGCCGCTCGATAATGCCGGAATCCTCAAACAGCTTCACGGTCCGATAGACCGTGGCGAGCGAAATATTCGGATCGACGGAGGCCGCGCGGCGGTGCAGCTCCTCGGCGTCGGGATGGTCATGCGCGTGGCTTAGCACACGCGCGATTACGCGGCGCTGCTCCGTCATGCGCAGGCCCTTCTCGATGCACCTTTGCTCGATCATCAGACACCCTCCGTCTGGCCGTTCCGGCCCCGCCGGGACGCGGCGCACATATGCGGGTCAAGCGCCCTTATGTCCACCGACAAGCCCAACCGGCCGCGACAGGACAAGCGCGTCCTCCCGCCCTTCTCCTTGGGAATAATAAGCTTTCCGGACGCCGATTTCCACGAATCCCGCCGTTTTATAAAGCCCGATCGCCGCAACATTGCCGCGCGCCACCTCAAGCACCCACCGGCGGAGCCCACGTTTGCGCGCCTCTGCGTCCAGCGCGTGCAAAATTTCGCGCCCTGCTCCCTGCCGTCGAGCAGTTGGCGCGGTGGCGATCGTAAGCAATTCCGCCTCATCGCCCGCCGCAAGGGCCAGCCCAAATGCGACCGCTTCGCGTTCTCGTAACCCCAGCGCTGCAATGGCCTCGGGGCGCGAGAGCCAGGTCTGGAAATCCGCCTCGTTCCAGCCATCGCGGAACGATGCTGAATGCAACGCAGACAGTTGCGCCGCATCGCTGATGGACGCCAACCGCACCGTCACGGACGATCCATCGGCCTGGCGTCCGGCTCGCGCACATAGACGGGGCGCGCTTCCGGCCACTCGCCCGAAAGCCGGCTCGCAAACAGGGCGGCCGCTGCCGCCGTGGGTGTTGCATTGATGCGCGGCTTGCCGACGTCCCGGATACTCGAAAGATCACCGCATATCGCATCGACGCTGGCCAGCAACGACGGCAGTTCTCCTTCGCTCACTTCCGTCGGAGACGCCCTCCCCCTGCCAGATTCCAGAATCTGCGCCCACCATGTCTTCTGCGGCGGGCGGCGTTTCGCCGGCAAAAGACCCAGCACTCGCTTCTCCCTTGGCAGAGCGTCGAGCGCCTCAAGGCTGGTCACGCCAACCGCGGGCGTGGGCCGGCTCGAAGCAACCGACAGGCCGCGCGCAAAGGCGACGCCGACACGCACGCCGGTGAAGGATCCCGGGCCGACGACGACTGCAATGCGATCAAGTTCGGGGAATGTGACTCCGCTCTTGCGCATCAGCTGCGCAACCACCGGCGCGAGGCGCGCATCATGGCCCTGGCTCATCGGTTCGCTGAGTTCAGCCACAAGGACGCCATCGCGCGCCAGCGCCGCCTCGCAGGCATCGGTCACCGTGTTTATCCCAAGGACCAGCATGGGCGCGTCTTATGCGCTCGCTTCCGGCCTGTCATCTGCGATCAGACAATGCGGCATGCTTCGCCGAAATCGAGCCGCGGCGCACGCGGGCGGACCCGCGTATCGTCGCCATGGCCGATATTGATCAGGAAGTTTGACCGCCAGGATTTCATCACCGGATCACCGTGGAAGAACTCCCTGTCGACCCCCTCGCGCCGGAAACCGTTCATCGGACCGCAGTCGAGGCCAAGCGACCGCGCCGCAATGAGAAGGTAGGCGCCCTGCAGCGTGCCGCTCTGGATGGCGTTCCACTCTGCGTTCTCCGGATCCGCGAACCACTCTTTCGCATTGGGCGCATGGGGGATCAGCTTGTGGAGATGATCCGCGAACGCAAGATCGTATGCGACGATCGCTGTATAGGGCGCGGCCATTGTCTGCTTGCGGTTGCCTTCATCGAGATGAGGCTCGAGGCGCGCCTTTGCCTCTTGCGACCGCACGAACAGAAAGCGTCCCGGCGTTATGTTGGATGCGGTCGGCCCCAGCTTGGCGAGATCATAGGCGGCGCGGACCAGCACTTCGGGTGTTTCTTCATCCGTCCAACCGCGTCGCGTACGCGCAGTCCGGAATATCTGGTCGAGCGCTGCGTCCGTGAGCGGCTTGCCCATCAGGCCGCCTCAACGGCAGTGACCTCGGGCACGTAGTGGCGCAGCAGGTTTTCCACCCCCTGCTTCAGCGTCATCGTCGATGACGGGCAGCCTGAGCAGGCGCCGCGCATTGTGAGGTGCACGATACCGGTGTCGGCGTCGAAACGCTTGAAGATGATGTCGCCGCCATCATTGGCGACGGCGGGGCGGACACGTGTTGCGATCAGCTCCTTGATCTCGGCGACGATCTCGGCCGTCTCGCCTTCATAGGAGACATCGTCCTCCTCATCCTCTTCAGCGCGTTGCGATGTGGTGTCGACAATCACCGGCGCGCCGGAGACGAAATGGTCCATGATGGCGGCGAGCGCCTGCGGCTTGAGGTGAGCCCAGTCCGCCTCCTCCGACTTCGTGATCGAGACAAAATCAGAGCCCAGGAATACTGTCCGTACGCCATTGACGCCGAACAGCGCCGCCGCCAGCGGCGAGGCGGCCGCTTCTTCCAGGGATACGAACTCATAGGACGTCCCTGGTGAGACGTCCCTGCCGGGAAGGAATTTGAGGGTCGCCGGATTTGGCGTCGGCTGCGTCTGGATGAACATCGAAAACCGCCTGTTTCTCTCCGCTAGATGGCTCTCAACCGCCTCCGGCGCAATGCGGCCCAACCACCTGTCGTCCTAGCTCGCCAGGCCGCCGATTTCGGCGAGCTGCTTGTCCGTCAGGTTCCCGGGAATGACTGTGACGGCAACCGGCCGGGAGGCGATAGGTTTTCCTTTCGCCAGCCGGGACACCAGCGGACCTGGCCCGAGCCGCCCCGTTCCCGCCGCGAGGATCAGTACTTTTATTGTCGGATCGCCCTCGATCAGCTTTCGGATGGCGTCGATCGGCTCGTCGTCGACCACGACGAGTTCCGCGGCGACACCCGTCCGCGCCTCGACGGCGTCGGCATGCTGGGTTGCCTTCAAGCGGGCGGCGTCGATAGCGTCCTGGCTGATGTCCTGGTCGAGGCCGATCCATCCGCCGAGGCCGGGAACCCGTGCACAGCGCAAAATAACCAGCCCTGCGCCCACTGCTTTCGACCGCATGCCGGCGAAGATGAGCGCACCAAGGCATTCTTCGGTCTCGTCGGAGACGGCGAGAAACTTTCGTGACATTTCTGTCATGCTGACATCAGGCGCCCTGCGCAGGACTGGGTCAAGCCAAAAGCAACACGCTGCAGGCGGCTACTTCTTCGCCACGGCGGCAGGAACAGCCACGACCGCGGCCGACGCAAGTTGAGCGGGAGGCGGCGCAGCCTCGGCGACGATCGCCTTGTAGTCGGCTGTCGCCTTCTGCGCCTGGGCGAGAAGGAAGCCCATGGACGCCGAGTGGTTTCCGAACAGCGAGCCGTCCGGCGAACCGTTGAGCACGATCAGGGGATGGAATTCGGCCGCCGACTTCCACGCAGCCAGCGCGGTATTGCGCGCCGCCGCCGCCCTTGCATCCTCCGGCCAGTGCATGGTGTCGAGGAACACATAGGCGGCCATCGCCCTGCCCTTGGACGAATAGACCGCAACCGTCGCCACCTCGTCGAACGGGCTGCCGCCGAGCATGGATGCGGACGAAGCGATGTCGGTCTGGCTCTTCACGCCCCAGCTTTCGATCAGCGCAAGCTGTTCGACGAGCTGCGCCGGCGTCGAAATGCGGTTGAGGGCGCGGCGGCGCAGGCGGCTGTCGTGATTGACCAACGCATCGCGCGCAGCGCGCAACTGCACGCCTGTCGATGTCGACGAAACGAGACGCGCTGCAGCAGCAAGATCCGGATCTTCCGATCCGCCCGCCGCCGTCTGCCTGTTGGCCAGCGCCAGGAACTCGCCGATCGATCCGGCCATCGCCGACTGGTAGGCGGGCTTGGCGGTGAGGCGCGCCATCGGCGCCCAGGACGGAGAATCGCTCGCCCAGCCGAGCTGGCTGAAGTGCTTTTCCATCAGCGTTGCTGCGCCGCCGGCCCATGGCGCCGTCCAGCGTGTGCGGTCGACGAGGTTCGCGAGGTTGCGGTCGCCAACATCGGCGCCGAGCATTGTGAGTATCGGATAGGCGGAGAGCGCCGCAGCGACGATCGCCACATTGAACCAGAAGCGCACGATCTCGAAAAACGACCGGCCTGGCGCCTCGTCCTCATCGGAGCGAGCGTCCTCGATCTCGGTCAGCTCGCCCTCGATCGTGTCGGGCTCAATCGTGCGAAGCGGGAACGGGGTCTCGATCTCGACCGCCGCGTCCCCTTCTTCTTTGACCACGACCATGTCGCGGCGCAGTTGCAACACTGACATGGCCCAGCCCCGGTCAGGATTTCCCGACTGTGAATGCGTCGGAGGTTAACCTCAACCCAAGAATCACTTACGTGCGGTTAACCGTGGTGTTCCGCGCCGCCCTTGATCACCTCGAACGGCGCCGTCTGTCTGCCGCCCGATTGCAGCTCAATTGTGATCGGAAAGGTTAACGCCTCCACGGAATGGCGGGGCGAAAACACCATCAGATGCATGCCACCGGGCTCGAACCGGACGGTCTCTCCAGCAGGCAGATCGACGCCGTCTAGCTTCTGCATGGACACATTGCCGCCCTCGGTCACAGAGGCGTGAATCTCAATGGAATCGGCCTCTGGCGAGGTGACCGCGACAATCCTGTCAGCCTTGTCGGACCGAATCGTGAAGTAGCCGACGCCGATGCCGGTCGCCCCGAGAGGCGGCCGGACCTGTGCGTCGGCGACGGCAACGCCCGGCCCGCCCTGCCCACACGAAGCAAGGCCGAGCGCCATGACCAAGGCTGCAAACGTCCGGATCAAGCAAGGCTCCCTGAGTGCATAGTATCTAGGCGAGCACACGCTTCGGGAAAATGCGTCGCTTCGCGCAACGGGCGAAAACTACGGGCGCCAGAAGCCAACCACGCGGCGAACATCCTCCATGATCGGCTGCGCGATTGCGTTGGCGCGCTCCGCCCCATTCCTCAAAACGCCGTCCACTTCAGCAGGATCGTTCATCAGCCGGCGCATCGTATCCGCCACCGGTCCGAGCTTCGTGACGGCAAGATCCGCGAGCGCAGGCTTGAAGACGCCAAAGCCCTTGCCGCCGAACTCGTCCAGCACGCCCTGCTCTGTCTTGCCGGCCAGCACCGCATAGATGCCGACCAGGTTTGCCGCCTCGTTGCGGCCTTCGAGCCCCTTCGCTTCCGATGGCAGCACGTCCGGATCAGTTGTGGCCCGCTTGATCTTCCGGGCGATGTCGTCGGCCGTATCGAGCAGGTTGATGCGCGAGGCGTCTGACGGGTCCGACTTCGACATCTTCTTCGATCCATCCTTCAGCGACATGATCCGCGCGCCGGGGCCAGTTGTCAGCGGCTCCGGCAGAGGGAAGAAGCCAGGCGCATCGAACTCCCGGTTGAAACGGTCGGCGATGTCGCGGGACAGCTCGAGGTGCTGCTTCTGGTCTTCGCCGGTCGGCACGTGGGTCGCCTTGTAGGCAAGGATGTCCGCCGCCTGCAGCACCGGATAGTCGAACAGGCCAACCGAAACGCGCTCACGGTCCTTGCCCGACTTGTCCTTGAACTGCGTCATGCGCTCGAGCCAGCCCATGCGGGCGATGCAGTTGAATATCCAGCCCAGCTCTGCATGTGCGGATACGGACGACTGCGCGAACACGATCGACTTCTTCGGATCGATGCCGGCGGCAAGATAGGCCGAGGCGATCTCGCGCGTCTGCGCCGCAAGCAGCTTGGGATCCTGCGGCACGGTGATGGCGTGCAGGTCGACCACGCAGAAGATACAGTCATGCGTCTGTTGCATCGCGACGAACTTCACCAGCGCGCCGAGATAGTTCCCGAGGTGCAGGCTTCCCGACGGCTGAACGCCTGAAAAAACCCGCTGTGGGCCGGTATAGGGAACCTGCACGTGCTCGGTCATCGTGTGCCTCCGGGGCGGGGCTTTATCAGCCCTCCATTCCGCCCGGCAAGCCGCCCTGCGTTCCCGGCGCGCCCTTCTCACGGCGAAGCGACGTTTTGATCTCGGCAAAGGTCACGGCGCGGAACAGCAACGCGCAGACAGCGAAGATTCCAAATCCGGTCGCGGAGACGAGGACAGCCGCGATCTCCTTCGAGACCAGGACGCGCGCCAGCAACGGATACTCGAACGCACAGGCGGTGATGAAGGCGCCCATCACCGCACAGGCGAGCCCAAGCCGGGCGATCCGGCCCCACGCCCGCGCCGACATGCGATAGACGCCCTCCCGTGCCAGCGTCCCCGCCAGCAGGAAAACGTTGACCCAGCCCGCGACGCTGGTGGCGATCGCAAGGCCGATCGCTCCATCGATGGGCGCCCCATCGATCCGGATCGTCGGCAGCCAGAACCAGAGGAACGCCCCAACCACGGTGTTGACGACCACCGAAACGATCGCAAACTGCGCCGGCTGCTTTGTCCGCTGCCGCGCGAAAAAGGGCGGCGTGAACACCTTCGCCAGCACAAATGCCGGCACGCCCCACGAGAACTGGCGCAGCACCTCTGCAGTACGGCGCGCGTCTTCCTGATCGAACTCGCCGCGCGTGACGACGCCGTCGAGAATGAAATAGGGCATGATCAGGAGCGCCAGCGCCGCCGGCAGGGTGAACGCCATCGACAATGCAATGCCGTCATCCATCGACTTGTCGGCCGATGCATGGTCGGTATCGGCGAAGTAGCGGGACAGGCGCGGCACAAGCGCCATTCCCACCGCCACGCCGATCAATCCGATAGGGAGCTGGTAAAGACGTTCGGCATTGTAGAGCACCGCGGAGGCGCCCTGGCCGGTGCCGGTGAGAATGTTCGAGACTGCGCTGTTGATCTGCACTGCCCCGCCCGCGATCGCGCCGGGAATGGCGAGCGCCAGAACCTTCTTCACCGTGTCGGTGAGCCTGGGCCAGCTGATGCTTATCCTGATGCCCAGCCGCTTCACGCCCCACCACAGCAGCGCCGCCTGAAGCAGGCCCGCAACCGTCACCGCCGCCGTCGCCGCATAGGCCGCCTGCGTCCGGTCCGGCACGACCAGCAGAGGCACGAGCGTCACCACGTTCAGCAGCATCGGCGCAGCCGACGACAGCGCGAACCTCTCCTTGGTGTTGAGCACGCCGGACAGCAGCGAAGCCAGCGTCATGCACGCAAGATAGGGCGTCGTAAGCTGGGTCATCAGCACAGCGGTCGCCATGATCTCGGGATCATCGATATAGGTGTAGAGAATCACCGGCATCAGCAGCGGCATCGCCACTTCGAGCAGGATCGAGAAACCAACGACCACGGCCATGATGAAGGCCAGCGCCTGTGACGCTGCGCGCTCCGCCGCCTCCTGTCCTTCTGTCTGGAGCGTGCGCGCAAAGACCGGCACAAATGCCTGCGCGAAAGCCCCTTCGGCAAAGAGCCGGCGAAACAGATTTGGCAGCCACAGCGCCTTGGTCCAGGCATCCATCAGCGGCCCCTGCCCGCCGAACCGTGCATTCAGGGCGAGGTCGCGTGCGAAGCCGAGCAGCCGGCTGCCGAGCGTGAACGTGGTCTGCACGATGACGTTGCGCGCGAGCGACATGGGGCTCTGGTGCTATCGATCGAAGGAGGCCGGCGCTCGCGCCAGCGTGTGGGCGGGGATACGCGGATTCGCCGGCGCATGGGAACGCAGCACGGCGACAAGACTTGTCGTGAGCTGCTCGTCCATCTCCGGCGGCATCGTGCCGCCGCCGAGCATTTCGACATAGAAAACGTCATGCACGCGTTCGCCATAGGCGCCAACGTGCGCCGAGCGGATGGACAGGCCGGCGCCGGCCAGTTCGCGCGCGATATCGTAAAGAAGACCCGGGCGGTCGCGGCCCGACACCTCGATAACGGTCGAGTCCGCCGACGCCGTGCGGTCGATAAGCACCAGCGGAGAAATGATGAAGGCTGCATGCCGCCGTGTCGGCGCCGGGGCCTTGCCCGGCTTCTTCACGTTTTCGCCGCCGCCCGCTGCAACACGCAGATCATCCAGAAGCCGCGACAGCGCATGCGGATGATCGGCGCCCATCGGCGCGCCCCGCGCATCCTGAACGTCGAACACGTCGAGAATCCGGTCGGCGCCGCTCTCATAGAGGTGCGCCGCAACGATGTTGGCGCCGGAGGCGCTCAGGGCGCCGCAAAGATCGGCGAACAATCCCGGACGGTCCGGCGCCGAGATCAGCAGCTCCGTCGCCGAGCGCCCTGTATCCACATTGGCCGAAACGATTATCGGCTGTCCGGCGCCCGCGGCCAGCGCCGCCGCGTGGCGCGCCTGCTGCTCGGTGTTGAATCCGATCCAGTAGGCATCTTCGACTCCGGCGAGCGCCGCCGACTGGCCGCTGACCTTGGCCAATGCAGCCCGCGCCGTCGCCGCGCGCTCTGCGAGGTGCGTGCGCACACCCTGTTCGTCCGTGCGCCCACCGCGCAGCGCCGCCTCAGTGGAATAGTAGAGATCACGCAGCAGCTGTCCCTTCCAGCCATTCCACACGCCGGGCCCGACCGCGCGAATGTCAGCCACCGTTAGGATCAGCAGCAGACGAAGCCTCTCGAGATTTCCAACCTTGTCGGCGAACTTCGCGACTGTCTGTGGATCGGAAATGTCGCGCCGCTGCGCCGTGTCGCTCATCTCGAGGTGATTGCCGACCAGCCAGGCGACAAGTTCCGCCTCGTCTTCCGGCAGGCCGAGCCGCAGCGCCGCAGAACGCGCCTGCTTGGCGCCTTCCACCTGCTGGTCGCCCTTGCCCTTCCCCGTGTCGTGCAGGAGCATCGCAAGGTAGAGCGCGCGCCGGTTCTGGATTTTCGGGAACAGTTCCGTCGACAGCGGGTGTTCCTTCTGCATCAGCCCGCGCTCGATGTCGTGGATGGTTTCGACCGCCTTCAGCGTGTGCTCGTCCACCGTGAAGTGGTGATACATGTTGAACTGCGTCTGCCCGACGATGCGCCCAAACTCCGGCAGGAAGCGTCCGAGCACGCCCGCCTCGTTCATCAGCGGCAGGACGCGCGGATCGTGATTCACGCCTGTGACGATATCGAGGAACATGGAACGCGAGTCATCGTCGATCCGCGCCTGCCGCGTCACCGCCCACAGTGAACGCCGCGCCGCCGTCATTGCCTCGGGATGGATATCGATCGCCCGCTCGTTGGCGAGCCAGAACAGCCGGATCAGCTTGCGCGTATCGGCGACGAACATGTCGGGATCGGTGACACTCAGGCGTCCGCCATCGATGGCGAAGCCTTGTTCCTTCAGCGGCTTTGCAGCGGCCGGCGGAATCAGCCGCGGCCGTCCGCCCGGCCGCTTCTTCTCCTCGATCTCCAGCTTGGCGCAGAGGATGCGGGTAAGCGCGCCGACTTCTTTCGCCGCCAGGAAGTAGCGCTTCATGAACCGCTCGACCGCCGTCACGTTCTGACGCGCCGTATAGCCCATGCGCGTCGCCATCTCGGGCTGGAGATCGAAAGACAGGCGCTCCTCGGCGCGGCCGGTCAGATAGTGAAGGTGGCAGCGCACCGTCCACAGGAAGCGCGCCTCGCGCATGTAGATCGCCTTGTCGGCCGGCGAGAATGCGGCGTTGTCGAGCACCTCGCTCAGCGTCTTGCCGCCGTGAATGTACTTGGCGAGCCAGTACAGCGTCTGCAGGTCGCGCAGCCCGCCCTTGCCGTCCTTCACATTGGGCTCGACACGATAGCGTGAATCGCCTTCGCGCGCGTGGCGCTCGTTGCGCTCGTCCAGCTTGGCGGCGACGAACTCCGCGCCGCGCCCCGCAACGATCTCTTTCTGGAAGCGCTCTTTCAGCTTCTCCGCGATGCCTGCGTCTCCGAACAACAGCCGCATGTCGAGGATGGACGTGCGGATCGTCACGTCCTCCTTCGACAGCTTGATGCACTCGTCGATCGTGCGGAAGGCGTGGCCGACCTTCAGCCCCATGTCCCACAGGGCGTAGAGCATGTACTCAATGACGCTTTCGGCCCAGGCGGTCTGCTTGTAGTTGCGGACAAAAAGCAGATCGACGTCGGAGGACGGGGCCAGCACGCTGCGGCCATAGCCGCCGACCGCCAGCACGGACATGCGCTCGGCTTCGGTCGGGTTGTGCGCGCGGAAAATGTGGACGACCGTGAAGTCATAGAGCGCCGACAGCGCCTCATCCATCACCGCAGAAAGCAGAGCCGCCGTGTCGAGGCCATCGGCGCCCTCTTCCAGCCGCTCCTGCGCGATCATGCGGCCGCGGAACAGCGCTGCGTGGATCAGGTCGAGCGCGCGCTTTCGCTGCGCCGTCGGGTCCGAACCATTGTCCAGAGCCGCCGCCGTCAGCTGGATGCGAAGCTTCCGTCCGTCGACGATGTCGGCGATCCGCCACGGCCCCGGCTTCGGCTGCGCGCGGGACGGCAGGGAAACGTCGTCGGATACCTCGGAAACAGCGTCCGTCATGCCGGGTTGTCTAGCCCTGTTTGGCCATGCGCGACAGGTGGAATGTCGCCTCAGGCTGGACGCCGTTCTGGCGCACAACTCTTTCGGCAAGATGATCGAAAATGGCCTTCTTCGAGGCATGCCGGCGCCGGGGACCGGACATTGCGCGCCGCCCCGCGGCGCGGCAGGTTCATCTTGGGAAACGCCGGGGCCGTTTGATGACAGATCCGCTCGAGATCGCGGCCACGCTGTTCACGCTGGTCTGCGTCGTCCTCGCGGTGAAGCGCAATCTCTGGCAGTTCCCGACCGGCATCGTCGGCACAGCTCTCGGCTTCTTCGTCTTCTGGAGGGCGCAGCTCTATTCCAGCGCCGCGCTGCAGCCGGTCTTCATCGCCGTGCAGATCTATGGCTGGTGGTACTGGCTGCGCGGGGAATCCCGGCAGCGCCCAAGGATCAGATCGACCGGTCCATGGATCGTGGGCAGCGCCTGCTTTGCCGCATTGGCCATCGCAGCAGCCGCCGCCTGGGCGCTCGAGGCCTTCACCGACGCCAACATGGCCCTGGCCGATGCGTCGATCTTCGCACTGAGCATCGTCGCCCAGGTTCTGCTCAGCCGGAAGCGGATCGAGAACTGGCCGGTCTGGATCGTGATCAACGCCATCTCTGTCTATGTCTACGCCTCGCAGGGGCTCTGGCTCTACACCGCCCTCTACGCCTTCTTTTTCTTCAACGCCTTCTGGGGATGGTGGGAGTGGCGCCAGGAGATGCAGGGATATGCCGGCGCTGAGGAAAGAAGCGCCGCATGAGCTATCTCGCAAGACCGGCCCGGGGCTTCGTGCTCGGCAAGTTCATGCCGCCGCACGCCGGGCACCTGTATCTCTGCGACTTCGGCCGCGCCTATGTCGACCAGCTCACCATCCTGGTCTGCAGCCTGCCCGACGATCCCATTCCCGGCGCGCTGCGACATGCCTGGATGAAGGAGCTCTGTCCGTCGGCGCGTGTCGTCCACTGCGAGGAAACCCTGCCGCAGCAGCCGGAAGACGATCCTGAGAACTTCTGGCCGATCTGGCGGGACGTGGTGAAGCGCTATCATCCCGAACCGATCGACGTCGTCTTTGCGTCCGAACCCTACGGCCACCGCCTGGCTGCCGAAGCTGGCGCACGCTTTGTACCAGTCGATGAAGCGCGCACCGCCTTCCCTGTCTCGGCGACCGCGATCCGCAACGATCCCTATTCCAACTGGCGCTTTATTCCGGGCCCGGTCCGCCCCTACTATCTCAAGCGCGTCACGCTCTTCGGCGCCGAGTCGACGGGCAAGACGACACTCAGCGCCCAGCTCGCCCGGCATTTCGATACGGTCGTCGCGCCGGAATTCGGCCGTTTCCACACCGAGGCCTTCGGCGCGGACGCGACCTCGCGCGAGGACATGCGCCAGATCGTGATGGGCCACCTCGCCGGCGTCGCCGCCGCCAGCCTGCGCTCCAATCGCGTCCTCATCGAAGACACCGATCCCGTCCTCACGGCGATCTGGTCGGACACGCTCGCCGGCTCACGCGATCCCTGGTTCGACTCGTTCCGCAACTATCCGGACCTCTATCTCTTCTGCGACATCGACCTTCCCTGGGTCGACGACGGCACCCGATATTTCTCGAACCCGGAGGACAGGCGGAAATTCCATCTCGCCTGCGAGCGCGAACTGGTCACGCGCGGCGTCGAATTCGTCCGGATCAGCGGCACGCCCGAACAGCGCCGGGCAAAAGCGATCGAGGCCGTCGAAGACCTCCTTCGGCCCCTCTGAAAAAGACGAAGGCTGAAAAAGCGACGGCCGGCTGGGGGAGCAGCCGGCCGTACTTTGGACCTGTGGCAGGTGGTGGAGCGGGTTCAGGCCGCGCCGCCGCCGAAAAAGCCAGAGGCCAGGATGTAAACCAGGGAGGACACGCTGTAAGCGACGACCGCGATCATGCAGAAGGAACCGACGTCGCCGAGCTTCGGGAGGTTGATCAGACCGTTCATTTTATTTCTCCGTTTCTTGTTCTGCGGCTGCGCCCCTCTTCGTGGCCTCGCCGTTGGAAGTTTGTTTGCAACCGCCGTGCCAGAGATTTTTAACCTCTCAGTCATCTGTTTTTATTGTTTTTTATGAAAACGATCGATGCAGGCGCAATCTACTATGGTGCAGGCCGCCATATGTATGGCTAAACTCGCCAGTGATGTGGCGAACTGTGCAGGCTACTTTTCGGTAGCGCCCGCGGCCTTTTTCAGCCGGTAGACCAGTTCCAGCGCCTCCTTGGGCGTGAGCGCGTCGGGGTCGATCGCCGCCAGGATTCTTTCGGCTTCCGAAGGCTCCCGAAGCTCTGGCGGTGGGGCGGCCGCAGATACTGCAAACAGCGGAAGATCCTCAAGCCGCTTGGCCGATCCCTCCTTGGCCTCCAGCCGTTTAAGCACCGCCTCGGCCCGGCGGACGGCCACGGAAGGTAACCCCGCCAGCTTCGCCACCTGCACGCCATAGGACCGGTCGGCCGGCCCTGGCTTCACCTCGTGCAGGAACACCAGGTCGCCCTTCCACTCCTGCGCCTTGAGGCTGGCGTTGGCGCAGGCCTTCAGAGTGTCCGCAAGGCCCGTCAGCTCATGATAGTGCGTCGCGAACAGCGCCCGGCACCTGTTCACCTCGTGCAGGTGCTCCACCGCCGCCCACGCGATGGCCAGCCCGTCCCAGGTCGACGTCCCCCGCCCCACCTCGTCAAGAATGACGATCGAGTTTGGCGTCGCCTGGTTGAGGATCGCCGCCGTCTCGATCATCTCGACCATGAAGGTCGAGCGCCCCCGCGAAAGATCGTCCGATGCGCCGACCCGGCTGAACACACGATCCGCCAGCCCGAACCGGAACCGGCGCGCCGGCACATAGCAGCCCGCCTGCGCGAGGATCGCGAGCAGCACGTTCTGGCGCAAGAAGGTCGACTTGCCCGCCATGTTGGGCCCGGTGACCAGCACGATCCGCGGCCCTGCCTCGCCTCGCGCATCGAGCCGGCAATCGTTCGCGGTGAAGCCTTGTCCGGAAACACGTAGCGCCTGCTCCACGACAGGATGCCGCGCACCTTCCGCCTCGAACACCGGTGCATCGGCCAGCTCCGGCCGCACGGCCGACGCGTCCGCCGCCCAATCGGCATTCGCCGAGGCAACATCGAGCCGCGCCAGACCATCCGCAACCGAGGCGAGCTCCGGCCCCAGCGCATCCGCCTGCGACACGAACCGGTTGAAGATTTCCAGCTCCCGCCCCAGCGCTTCATCGTCGGCGCGCGAAATCTTCGCCTCCAGCTCGTTGAGCTGTGTCGTCGAGAACCGCATGGCGTTCGCCATCGTCTGGCGATGGATGAAGGTCGCCGCCAGCGGCGGCTTCATCATGGCGTCGCCATGACGCGCATTCACCTCGATGAAATAGCCCAGCACATTGTTGTGCTTGATCCGCAGTCCCGACACGCCGGTCTGTGCTGTGTACTCTGCTTCCAGCTTCGCGATGACGCCGCGCGCATCCTCCTTGAGGGTTCGCGTCTCATCGAGCGCCGGATCATATCCCGCCGCGACAAACCCACCCTCGCGCGCCTGCACGGGAAGCTCTGCGGCCAGCGCCAGGGACACCTCACGCGCAAACGCCGCCAGCTTCGGCTTGTCCGCAAGGCTCAGCGCCCTGCATGCCGAGGCGATCTCCTCCGGCGGCGCATCCTGGCTTGAGAGGTCGGCGCATATCTGTTCGCCAACGCGAAGGCAGGCCGCCAGCACGAAAAGATCTCGCGGGCCTCCGCGGCGCAGCGACAGCCGCATCCTCGCCCGCTCCAGGTCGCTCGCCCGCTTCAGCGCGTCGCGTGCGAACTCTCGCCGCTCCGAGGCGTCGAGAAAGAACGCTACTGCATCGAGCCGCCGGGTGATCTCATCCCTGCTGCGCGATGGTCGCCCGATCCGCGCGGCCAAGAGGCGCGCGCCCGCCGCAGTCACCGTACGATCCACCGACGCCACCAACGATCCCTGCCGGCCGTTGCGCGCCGAACGCTCGATCTCGAGGCTCGCACGCGTCGCCGGATCAATCGCCAGGAAGGCTTCAGGCGCCGACCGCAATGGCGGATCGAGCCTCGCCTGCCCGCCGGCCTGTGTCAGCGCGAGATAGTCGAACAGCAACGCGCAGGCGATCAACTCAGCTCGCGAGAACACGCCGAACCCGTCGAGCGTGGATACGCCATAGGCCGACCTCACCAGCCGCTCGCCAAGCTTCGGATCGGCGCGCACGCCCGGCCTGGGCGTCACCGTCAGGCCCTGCGTCGCCTTCGCCACCTCCGCCTGCGCCAGCGCACTATCCGCTACCAGCACCTCTCGCGGCCCCACGGCCGAGAGCACGTCTTCGAGCTCCGTTACCTGCAGACCGAACACTTCCAGCCGCCCGGTCGAGACGTCCGCCACCGCCAGCGCCGCCTCGCGCCCTCCCCCGGCGATCCCGACGGCCGCGAGGCTGTTCGCCGACCGCGCCTCCAGCAGAGCCTCTTCGGTGATCGTGCCAGGCGTCACCACCCGCACAATCTCGCGCCGCACGACGGCCTTTGAACCGCGCTTTTTGGCCTCGGCGGGATCCTCGGTCTGCTCGCAGACGGCGACGCGGAATCCCTGCCGGATCAACCGCGCGAGATAGCCTTCCGCTGCATGGTAGGGCACGCCCGCCATCGGGATGGGCTGGCCATTGTGCTGGCCGCGATGCGTCTGCGTAATGCCGAGCGCCTTCCCGGCAGTGATCGCATCCTCGAAGAACAATTCATAGAAGTCGCCCATCCGGAAAAACAGGAGCGCGTCCGGATGCCGCTGCTTCATTTCCAGATACTGCGCCATGAAAGGCGTCGCGCCTTCGGCTGAAGGGCCCGAAGCTGTCGCGGGAGACACATCTTGCCCCGCTGGACTGGATTCGGCTCCCTTCACGCTTGATTCAAACCCCGTTTGCGGCTGAATGCGCGCCAGCCTTCCCGCGCCTACCCTTACGGCGAGGCTCATGCCTAGTGACCTGAGCCGTCGCCCTCAAGCCCAAAGACAATGACCAGTAAACGCCCCAGCCTGACAGACGAAGAAGCGCTTGCTTTCCACCGCCATCCGCGGCCCGGAAAACTGTCAGTAACGCCGACCAAGCCGATGGCGACGCAGAAGGATCTGTCGCTCGCCTACTCGCCCGGCGTCGCCGTCC
>DATBNA010000476.1:0-2568 GCA_036554545.1 Hyphomonadaceae bacterium | reverse complement strand
CGTACATTCGTGTACGCGACAGGATTGCCGCCGGGCGTACTGGCCGCCGCCCTCACTGCGCTCGAGATAATCGACGCCGAGCCGGCGCTGGGCGCGGCGGCGCTCTCGAATGCGCGCCTGTTCGGGTCGCTGACAGGCCATGGGCCGGTCGAGAGCGCGATCGTCCCGGTGAGGTATGGCGAGGCGGATGCGGCGATGAAGGCATCGGCGGCGCTGGCGGAACAGGGCTTTCTCGTAATCGCCATCCGGCCGCCGACGGTCCCGGAAGGCACGGCGCGTTTGCGCTTCACCTTCTCGGCGAAGCATCGGGAAGCCGACATTCGTCGGCTGGCAGGGCTTGTCCTCAAGACGCTGGCGGACACGGCCGGCAAATGAGCCCGGTGTTCGTCACGGCGATCGGAACCGACAGCGGAAAGACGCACGTCTCCGCTGCGATCCTGCGAGAACTCGTTGCGCAGGGCCGCCCTGCCCTCGCCCTGAAACCCGTGATGTCGGGGTATTCGCCCGATGCCCTTCAGGCCTCTGACGCCGGACGACTGCTGACTGCCATGGGACGTGCGGTTTCGAAGGAGGCTGTCGACGAGATTTGCTGGATGTCGTTCACCGACTGGCTGGCGCCGAATGTTGCTGCGCGGCGAGCCGGCGTGGCTCTGGACTATGCAGCACTGCTTGGCTTCGTGCAGGCGCGATTGCGGGCGCATGGCGGCCCGGCGCTGGTTGAAGGCGCCGGCGGCGTGATGTCGCCGCTGACCGACACGCACACCAATCTCGATCTCGCCGCCGACCTGGGACTGCCGGTCCTGCTGCTGGCGTCGAACTATCTCGGCGCCGTCAGCCACACGCTGACGGCGTTGGAAGTGCTGACGGCGCGAGAACTCGACGTGACGGCGGTCGTGGTGACGGAAACACTTCCCAATGCCGCGCCGTCGGCGCCCTTTCTTGAAGAGCTGGCGCGCTGGACAAAAATCCCCCTGCTCGGCGCGAGGTTCGCGCGGACGCCGGAGGATGATCGTGTTGTCGCCGCTGAACTGGTGCGACGGCTGTTCCACTAGTCCGGATCCTGCTCGATCGGCTGTGCGGCGAGGGGCGGCGCCTTGCCGGCCATGGCGAGCCTGAGCTTGTCGCGGTCGAGCGCGCCCTCCCAGCGGCTGACGACGATAGTGGCGACAGCATTGCCGATGAAATGGGTGAGCGCGCGGCATTCCGACAGGAAACGGTCGACGCCGAGGATGATCGCCATGCCTGCAACGGGGATGGACGGCAGGACAGCCAGTGTCGCCGCGAGGGTGATGAAGCCGGCGCCAGTGACGCCTGCAGCGCCCTTGGAGCTCAGCATGGCGACAAGCAGCAGGATCAACTGGTCGCCCAGCGTCAGCGGTGTGTTGGTCGCCTGGGCGATGAACAGCGCCGCCATGGTCATGTAGATGTTGGTGCCGTCGAGATTGAAGGAATACCCCGTCGGAATGACGAGGCCGACCACGGGCCGCGCGCACCCTGCCCGCTCCATCTTTTCCATCAGCGCCGGCAGCGCGGACTCGGATGAAGAGGTGCCAAGGACGAGGAAGAGTTCTTCCTTCAGATATTTGAGCAGGCTCAGGATGTTGAATCCGGCCCAGGCGCCCACGGCGCCAAGGACAACGATCACGAAGACGATCGACGTGAGATAGACGGCGGCGATCAGCTTGATGAGATCGAAAATCGCATCGATCCCCTGACTCGAGATCAGGAAGGCGAAGGCGCCGAACGCGCCGATGGGGGCGGCGCGCATGAGGATCGCGACCAGTTTGAAGACGCCCAGAGACAGCGAATTGAGGACGTCGACGGCAAGCTTCACCCGGTCGCCGAGCAACGCCAGCGAAATGCCGAAGACGATGGAGATGAACAGAACCTGGAGGATGTTGCCGCTGGTGAAGGCGCCAACGAGGGTCGTCGGCACGATGTCGGAAATGAAGCCGACGATGGTCATGTCATGCGATTGCTGTTCATAGCCCTGGACCCGCTGGACCTGTTCGGGATCGAGGGTCGAGAGGTCGACATTCATGCCCGCGCCGGGCTGGAAGATGTTTCCGACGAGCAGGCCGACGATAAGCGCGAGGGTCGAGAATAAGAGGAAATAGGCGAAGGCCTTGAACGCAACGCGCGCCAGGCCGCCGATGGAGCGCATGCTGGCGATGCCGACCACGATGGTAAGGAAGATCACCGGCGCGATGATCATCTTCACCAGTTTCACGAACAGCAGGCCAAGCGGGTTGAGGTAGTCCCTGATCCAAGGCTCGCCCTGATAGAAATAACCGATCAGCCCGCCCGCAAAGATCGCGAACAGGACCTGGAAATAGAGCTGGGTATAGAATGGACCCTTGCGCCGCTGCCCTTCGGCCGGCGCCTCAATCACCGCCATGAAATCCCTCTCCCCGGCTTTCGCCCGTTTCCCCGGAGTAATAGGGGCATCCGCGGTCGGCGCCAGCCCCTTGATCGAATGAGTGAAAAAGAGCGCGCCCCACGACGCAAGGCGCCTGGAGGTTCGCTGTCGTCTCCTCCCTCCGCAATGAGGGAGCGGGGCGCGTGGGT
>DATBNA010000434.1:0-8036 GCA_036554545.1 Hyphomonadaceae bacterium | reverse complement strand
GGCCAGCAGCTCGCCGATAACCCGGATGGCAATCTCAGCCCGCGCCAGACAGAATTCGCGCGCACCATTCACGGCGCGGGAACCGACCTGCTCAACCTCATCTCCGACATTCTCGACCTGTCGAAGATCGAGTCGGGTACGGTCTCGGTCGAAGCAGAGGAAATCTACTTCCAGAACCTCATCGATCGCGTGTCGCGTCCCTTCCGCCACGAGGCGGAGAACCGTGATCTCGACTTCTCGGTCCATCTCGATCCGACGCTGGGCCGCAGCCTCATCACGGACTCGAAGCGCGTCCAGCAGGTGCTCAAGAACCTGCTTTCCAACGCCTTCAAGTTCACCGAGAAGGGCGGCGTGAAGCTCGATGTCTTCGCGGCTGAGGCTGGCTATTCGCAGGGTCACCCGGTTCTGTCGCAGTCGCCGATGGTCGTCGCCTTCCGCGTTTCTGACACCGGCATCGGTATCCCGCTCGACAAGCAACGCATCATTTTCGAGGCGTTCCAGCAGGCGGACGCATCGACCAGCCGCCGCTACGGCGGCACCGGTCTCGGCCTCGCGATCTCGCGCGAGCTGGCGACGCTGCTTGGCGGCGAGATCCAGTTGCGCTCGACGCCTGGCGAAGGATCGGCTTTCACGCTGTTCCTGCCGTTGACTTATGTCGGCTCGTCCATTGCTGCGCGCCAGCCGCAGAGCCAGGGGTCCGGTCAACCTGCCGCGCGGCCGCAGATCGAACGTCAGTCACGCGGTCCAGTGGTCGAACGCGTACCCGACGATCGGGACGACTTGCAGGAAGGCGACAGCGTCTTCCTGATCGTCGAGGACGATCCGCACTATGCCCGAATCGTCGCCGATCTGGCGCGGGAGCAGGGGCTGAAAGTTCTGGTCGCCATGAACGGCGCCGAGGCGCTCGAAATGGCCCGCGCTTTCAAGCCGACCGCCATCTCGCTCGATGTCTTCCTTCCCGATATGCTTGGCTGGACCGTGCTGTCGCGCCTGAAGCAGGACCCGCAGCTGCGTCACATTCCGGTCCAGATGCTGACGCTGGATGAAGACCGCCAGCATGGCCTCGCCCGCGGCGCCTTCGACTTCATCTCCAAGCCTACAGAAGCTAATGATCTTACTGGCGCCATTTCGCGGGTCATCGAATACTCGAAGCCGCGCAAGCGCCGCCTGCTGGTTGTCGAGGACGATCCTGTCGAGCGGATGAGCATTCGCGAGCTGATCCATCACGACGACATCGAGATGGAAGCCGTCGACACGGGCAAGGCCGCGCTCAAGGCCATCCGCGAACAGGAATGGGACTGCGTTGTTCTCGACCTCAAGCTGCCAGACATGTCCGGTTTCGACGTGCTGGAGAAGCTCAGCGAGGAAAAACGCCAGGACGTTCCGGTTGTGGTGTTTACAGGCAGGGAGCTCTCCGCAGAGGAAGATGCCCGGCTCCACACCATGGCGCGCTCCATCGTGGTGAAAGGCGTCGAGTCGCCTGAGCGCCTGCTCGACGAAACGGCCCTGTTCCTCCACCGCGTTGTCGAGGATCTGCCGCCCGAAAAGCAGAGAATGCTGGAAAGGCTGCATTCGTCGGACGAAGACCTGCTGACCCGCACAGTTTTGCTGGTCGATGACGATGCGCGGAATATCTTCGCACTCTCAAGCCTTCTGGAACGGCGCGGCATGAAGGTGCTGACTGCCACGACGGGCCGAGAGGCGATCGAACTGGTGAACACCACGCCGGAGCTTGCGCTCGTGCTCATGGATATCATGATGCCAGAAATGGACGGCTATCAGACGATGCAGCACATTCGCGAGAACCCGGCGCACCGGCGCTTGCCGATCATCGCCCTCACCGCGAAGGCGATGAAAGGCGACCGCGAGAAATGCCTGGAGGCCGGCGCCTCCGACTATCTCGCCAAGCCGGTGAATACGGAACAGCTGATGGCTGCGCTCCGTATGTGGCTCCACCGTTGAGGTGGCGATGCAGGCTCCAAAAAAAGAGAAGGTCAACATCCTCCTTGTAGACGACCAGCCCGGCAAGCTGGCGAGCTACGAGGTCATTCTCTCCGAGCTGGATGAGAACCTGATCAAGACATCGTCCGCCAAGGAGGCGCTCGAAGTTCTGCTCAGGACGGATGTCGCCGTCATCCTCGTGGATGTCTGCATGCCGGAACTCGACGGCTTCGAGCTGGCGCAGATGATCCGCGAACATCCGCGCTTCAAGGACACGGCGATAATCTTCATCTCGGCTGTACTCCTGTCGGAGCTCGACAGCCTGAAGGCATATGAGATGGGCGGTGTCGACTATGTTTCCGTGCCTGTCGTTCCCGGCGTCCTGCGCGCAAAGGTGCGTGTCTTTGTCGACCTCTACCGCAAGTCGAAGGAGCTGGAGCGGATCAACAACGAGCTCGAACGCCGGGTAAAGGAGCGAACATCGGAGCTCGAAGCGGCGATCGCCCAGCAGGAACTGCTGGCCCGCGAGGTCGACCACCGGGCCCGGAACGCCCTGGCCGTAATTCAGTCGATTGTGGCGATGATGCCGCCGACTCCCGGCGCCGCGATGGCTCGCATCATCGAGGGTCGCATCCGCGCCATGGCGCGCGCCCACACCCTGCTGTCGCAGGCCCGATGGGAAGGCGCTGACCTGTCCCGCCTGGTCAACGAGGAACTCGAACCCTTCCGGGCCGGCGACAGGGTCAACGTCCATGGCGAGGCGGCCGCGATCAAGCCATCTGTCGCCCAGAATTTCGCGCTCGCCATCCACGAGCTGGCGACAAACGCCGCGAAATATGGCGCCCTCTCCGCTCCGGATGGTCGGCTCGACGTCTCATGGACCCTGGGCAACGACGCGCTGATCCTGCAGTGGACCGAAAGCGGCGGCCCCCCCTCCGGACCGCCCACGAAGACAGGCTTCGGCTCCAAGGTCATCGACGCCAGCATCAAGCGGCAGCTGAACGGCGATATCGAGCGTCAATGGTCGGGCGACGGCCTTCGCTGCGTCGTTCGTGTGCCGGCCGAACATTTCTCGCCGCCCGCGGCCCACCTGGTCGCCCGCGTGCTGCATGCGCATGAAGAAACGTCGGCGGCGGCCACGGAGAATGTCCGCGGCAAGCGGCTGCTGCTTGTCGAGGACGAGCCGCTTGTCGCCATGATGATGAGCCAGCTAATCCGAAATCTCGGCGGCGAGGTGGTTGGACCCTTTGGCTCGATGGCAGAGGTTGACGAGGCGTCTGTCGAGTCGATAGACGCGGCCGTGCTCGACGTGAACGTGGCTGGCCAACTGGTTTACCCGCTGGCGGATCGGGTCGCTTCCCTGCGCAAGCCCATCGTCTTCCTGACAGGCTATGACGCCAAGAGCGTCGATCCGCGTTTCGGGGATTCGCCAATTCTCACCAAGCCGATCGATGAGCGTGAACTCGCCGCGGTGCTCGCCGGCATGTTCGAAGGCTCAACGGTTGCTTCGGCGCTGGCCGGCTAAGTCGCTGAAAGTCGCCGTGTAACATGTCCTGTAACGGGTTCGGCACGGTTATTCGCTTCACGATGAGGGCTCGATGAGCGTCAATGGCAGCGTTCGGTCTCGCCCTTTCGCTCTCCTCCTCCTGTAGAGGGTGTCCGAATTCAACTGCCGCTGCGACGCGTGACCCGTGTCGCAGCGGCTGCTTGCATCAGAATGGAGCTATTCGGTCGGGAACTTGGCGGTATTGGCGTTCGCGCCGGTCCAGATCGAGAGACTGTTGAGTTCGTAGGAAGCGAGGACGTGGGTTTCGAGGTTGACGTGCTTCTGGCCCTTCACCTCGAACAGCGCCTCGAAGTCCTCCGACCGGGTCAGCTTCTCCTGCAGCTTTTTCAGTGACGCGACCTGGGTCAGCTTCTCGGCCACGCCCATCACGGCCGTATCGCGCGAACCCGACAGGATGGCGATGCGGTTCCCCGTCGGTCCCTTGAAGGTCGAGAAGAAACCGTAGTCGCGATACATCGTGTCGCTCGGCGCCGCGAGGAAGGCCTCGCTGACATAGTGCTTGCCTGAGGTACGGTCGATGATCTCGTCAAAGCTCTCGCCGAAACGGAATTTTGACTGTGCAAATACCGGATCGCGCAGCGCTCCCATGCCGCTCAGAAGGCCGACATAGATGATGTCGCTAGACTTCAGCTTGTCCGGCGTCAGCTCCGACGCCAGCACGACCTGGACTTCGCGGCCGTTTCTCATGATTGGCGCAAGGTCAGTGAGAGCATAGGCGGCCGACGCCGGCAGGTATTGCAGCGCCACGTCCGAATAGCGGTCGAACTGCTGGGGGTCATCACGATAGTGATGGATAAGATCTTCCTTGGAGTTGATCGCGAAATCGCGGATCAGCCGCTTCAGCGACACCTGATCTTCGTATTCACCGAACATGTAGTAGTCGCCGACAACAACCAGCAGCGGCCGCTGGCTGTTGGCAATTTCCGACCACATGGCCGTATCGGCGATGGTCGCCTGCGATTCCGGCTTGTTTGCCATGACCGCCCAGGCGCCTATGTTGCCCGCAACGAGCAGGGCAGCGGCGGCCGCAGCGACGACGCCCCAGCGCCCCCTGCGATGCTGGATAGCGCCAGCAAGCCGCCTGTCAGCAGTTTCGGCAGAGTTGGAGTTCGACGCCGCCACAGCCGCCGAAGGGTCGACGCACACGATGCGATAGTCGCCTTTTGGAATGTCGAGGCGAACGCCGCCCGGCAAGCCATGCCGCAGATAGAATTCGTCGAGCCGTTTGCGGAGGCGGTGGATGTATACACGCGCTACAGGGTCATCGCGCATGGCATCAACATCAGTCTTGCCGAACACGGCGAGGGCAATTTCCGCCTCCTTGGGCGAGCGCTCCTCGGCCGACCGCGCCACAAGATATTCGAACAGCTCGGCGAGACGACCGCTGGCGCCGAGCGCGCCTGACGTGCGGATGCGATCCACTTCAGCCAGCGCGGCTGGGGGCAGGGAAGTCGCCGCCTCGGGAGTCGTAACGGTCATGTAACGTCCACACTCTCAGGCGACTAGATAACCTGCGAAGTAGCCCGGTGTCTGCAGCCAGCAGCTTCACGGAGCAGCGAGCCGGACCGTCCCCGGCAGTCGGGGACGAGGCATTCCATGCTGCGGGGCGGGACGTCAACCGAGCAGCGCCGGTCGGAAGACCACTGGCGTCGTCCTGTCCAAGGGCTTGGCGAAGGGCAGATTTCGCCCCCAGCGTGTGGATCAGACCGCACTTGCGGCCAGGCGCTCCGAGAGCCGCCGTTCCATCATGTCGCATGTTGATGCAGCCAGAGGGGCGACTTCCGGAATCCGGACCAGAACACCGGCATTCCCGGCCTTCCCGCCATGCTCGATCGCCTCGCACAGGTCGGCCAAGCGCGCTGCTCCGGCCGACAGGCTCATGGATTTCAGCAGATGCGCCTGCTTTGACAGGGCAGCAAAGTCCTTTTGCGCCGCAAGCTGTTCCAGCCGTGCGGCGGCGCCCGGCGTCTGGGCAAGGAACAGTCTCCACACCTTGGCGACGACATCGCGACCGTTTCGGGCGCCCACTGATTCCATTCCAGCGACTGCTTCTTCGTCGATCAGCGGCGTCTGGGGCGCCGGCGTTGCGGGCGCCGCAGGTGACGCGACCCCCTTGTCGACGGCCTTAAGAGCTTCCGTCAGTCGGATGGAGGTGAAAGGTTTGGTCATGTGGCGGTCAGCGCCGGCCGCGGCCCACGCCTCGGCGTCCGCTCCGCGGACCTGCGCGGTCAGCGCGACAATGCAGGTGCGCCGGCCGAGAGCAGCTTCCTGTTTCCGGATCAGCCTTGTGGCGGTGAAACCGTCCATCTCGGGCATCGACCCGTCCATGAAGATGATGTCGTAGGCCTTCCGCGCCGCGGCATCCACGGCTTCGGCGCCGTTCGCTGCAAAGTCGGGTTCGACGCCGAGGCTAAGCAGAGCCTCGCGCAGCACTTCGCGGTTGACCGGATTGTCGTCCACCGCGAGCACCGAGATATGGCCGTACATCTCCGTCGCCGCAGCGGCGGTTGATGTCGCCAGAGCCGCCGGCCCACGAAAATCGAAGCGCGCTGCGCGGTTGACGAAATCCCATAGCGCCAGACGGCCCAGCGGCAGCGGCAGCAAGTCGACCGCCACCCGATCCCGGATCAGTGTATCGACGCGATTGTCGCCGACATCGCTGAGGCAGATATTGAGGGCGCCCGGAGCGCCACCCTGTCGCGCAAGCACATCCGACAGCGTGATGACGATCTCGCCGCTCTCGCCGCTCGCAGGCGATGAGATCCGGCGCGGCTTGATGTCGATGTCGCGCAGGGCCGCCGCGATGCATTCCGCCAGCAGCGACTGCGGGAGGGCCAGGGCCACACGAAGGCCCGGCGCTCTCGGCCTTGCAGGCGCAATCTGCTCGATCGCAAAACTCGCGACCACCGTGAAGGTCGACCCTTTGCCAGGTTCGCTCTCGACGAGAATCTCGCCGCCCATCGCATCGACCAGGCGTTTGCAGACGGTGAGGCCCAATCCCGTGCCGCCGAACTTGCGCGTCGTCGACTGGTCGGCCTGGCTGAACGCCTCGAAGATTGCGCCGATGCGAGACTTCTCGATGCCGACGCCTGTGTCGGTCACGGCAAAGCGAATCCGGGCGGTGTCCCCCGCGACGGCCCCCGACACATCGATGACGACGCCGCCCTTCTGGGTGAACTTCAGCGCGTTGTTGACCAGGTTGGTGACGATCTGGTTGACCCGAGTCGGATCGCCGATCGTCAGCGTCGGAACTTCGGGCGAAACGCGGACCGCAAGTTCGAGGCCTTTAGCCCGCGCTCGCTCCCAGAACAGGCTCGCGACGTCCTCGACCAGCGCCTCGGGGGAAAAGGGTACAGCTTCAAGATCGAGCTTGCCGGCCTCGATCTTTGACAGGTCGAGAATGTCGTTGATGATCGTAAGAAGGCTCGCGCCCGAGCGCGTGATGATTTCCGCATAGCGACGATGGCGCTGCGACAGGTCGGCTGCCGCCAGCATTTCCGCCATCACCATCATGCCGTTCATCGGCGTCCGGATCTCGTGGCTCATGGTGGCGAGGAAGTCGGACTTTGCGGCGTTGGCCGACTCGGCGTCTTCCTTCGCGAGACGCAGGTCGTGTGTGCGTTCTTCGACAGTCTGCTCCAGCGTTTCCAAGTGGTGGGCGATGCGGCGGTCACGCTCGCGGATGCTGTCGATCATGCCGTTGAATGCGTCGCCCAGCACGCCAGTTTCGTCGCGCCTTTTCGCTGCCACTACGCGGCGAGAGTAGTCCTGCGTCGATCCGACTTCGGCCATCACAGAGGCCAGTTCGCGGATTGGCCGGGTAATACGGGTGATCAGAAGCTGCGCCACCGCCACGCCGCCGCAGATGGCTGCCAACGCAACGAAAGCCGTCCATGCCAGCGTCGCGCCGAGGTCGCGCCGAAGATCGGTAATATCGGCCAGCAGCGTCAGTGAGCCGATGGTTTCGCCACTCTTGACGACCGGCATCGACACCGCGCCTGTGTCGGCCCTCAGCAGGTCGAAGCCCGCAATGCTGCGCAGGTCGGCAGTTTTGCCGCGCAGGGACGCTCCCCCGCCAAGCTGGGCAAACGTGTTACCTTTCGAGTCCTTCAGCGCCATGTAGATGACGGACTTGATGTCCCGCATCCCGCGCATGTTTTCGAAGGCGGCGCTCCTATCCGCAGCCTGCAGGGGTTCGGCCAGCGCGGCCGCGTAGACTGACGCGGCAGCCCCGAGCATCTCGGCGCGCGCATCCGCCGATCGCCGCAGTTCGCGCATGCCGCCGGCGATCGCCGCTGTCATGACGGCGGCGAAGATCACCGCAGCGACGACCAGCGAAAGTTTAAATCCGATCGAGCGGCGTAAAGGAATGGCTGACGACATGGTTTACGCGGGGCCGGTTTACTCGCGAACACCTTCTCACATCAGTCTCTCGGTGCGGTTAATTGCGTCGCCGAAAACGCGCCGCGCGCTCACGATTTGCGCGGTCCGGTGAACGGTTGATTCAGGGTATTGTGGCAGCGTTGCC
>DATBNA010000337.1:0-2282 GCA_036554545.1 Hyphomonadaceae bacterium | reverse complement strand
CATGCGCATTATCCGCGAGGACGAGAGGTGTAGGATAACTTTTCCATCGGTTTTCCGCAGAGCGCTGGAATCGCTCGGAAACTTCCGAAAAGCGTCCGGAAAAATTGGTGGGTTCGGGCGGTTTGTGCGGTCTCGAACTGGAAGCGGACGCAAGTCCGCGCTCCCCGCGCAGGCGGGGATCCAGTCCGGCGGTCAACGTCCGCCAACCTCTTCTGCTTCAACAGCAGCTGTGAAGGTCGAGAGACTGGCAGCGAGCGCACGCCGCGCGCTGGACTGGGCCCCCGCCTTCGCGGGGGATGCGGTGGTTGGTCGGAAGAGATTTGCCGCCTACTGGCAGGAGGCGAGTTTCTTCGGGAGGCCGGTGCATTCCGTTTCGCCGGCGCAGAAGCGGTTGCGGAGGCACAGGGCGCGGATGCCGGCGGCGTCGAGGAATTGTTCGTTGCGGTGCGCGACCCAGGGATGGACGGTGCTGGCGTAGGCGGCGACCTGTTCGGTGAACAGCGCCTTGGCTGCGCGTTCATCGCACAGGCCTTCGGAGACGCAGACGGCGAGCGTGTCGTAGAACAGCGCCATGCGTTCGACCGCTGCGCGCAGGGACGGGTCCTGGCCGATCACGCCGACATACCACTCGTTGGAAAGCCTGGTGAGCTGCTCCTCGGTGGGGTTCTCGCCGGCGGCGGCCACGATGCCCGGCCAGGCCGTGTAGAACCCGTCGGCCAGCGCGTTGATGCGGGCGTTGGCCTCGCCCTCGGCGGCCAGCTGGTCGGAATAGCGGAAGACGCGCTCGACACGTTCACGCTGCTGCGCGCCGCGGTATTCGACGAAGGCGATGCCGGCGCCGATGACGGTGACGAGCAGGGTGAACAGGGAGAGCAGCGCCTGTCCGATGCCTCGCTTTTCGCTCATCTATTCCTCCCCGAGCGGGCGTCGCTAGTTGCTGCTGCCACCCTTGGGCGCGTCCGAGCACCATGGCGGCTTGGGCGTGGCCTTGCACAGGTCGGAATAGGCAGGGACATCAGGCGGCGCCGTCGCCGCGCCGGCCGAATACGCAGCGTCCGGCCGCACAAGCTCGCCGTCGACCGTGTCCTCGTCGAAGGAGTACTCGCGGCGCTCCGCTCCGCGGGACGGCTCGTAACTGGCGGCGGGCGCCGGCGCTGGGGCTGGCGCGACAACGGGCGGGGCCATGGCTGGAGCAGGCGGCGGCAACGGCGCCGGGGCCACAGGTGTCGGCGTTGGCCTGGGAACGGCAGTCGGCGCCTGGCCGATGGCCGATGGAAGCGACAGCGCTACGCCGAGCGCGACGCAGCCAGCCAGGAAACGCTGCTTGGTCATGTTCCCCCTCCGGAGCGGCGCGCGAAGACTAATCCCGTGGACGAGGCAAGTACATGGGGCGGCGCCGGCGCACGGGGTAGGCAAAGGCTGCCAGATTTCAGACTGTTAGCCCGCCGGTGAGCGCCCCCTCGTGCTTCGATCCTTCGACAAGTTCAGGATGCGGCGATGGCTTTGCGATCCCAAAGCATGAGGGCTACTGAAAAGTCGCGCGTGCAGGTTGTTCCTCGGGGTTCGGCGCATAGCGCCCGCACGACAGTTGCTGTGGGGCGGTCAAAACGAAAAGGCCGGAGGTTTTCCTCCGGCCTTTGTCTTGTGGCTGCGGACCCTGACTAGAGGTCGATGTCCGTGTCGCGCAGGTCGCGCGCCGAGGCGCGCGAGACGTTGCCCGAGGCCAGCTCTTTCTTGTCGAGGCCGCCGTTCTTGTCGAGGTCGAGGTCGGCGAAGCGCGCCTTCATCGAAGCCATCGTGCCGGTGAGCTCGTTGATCTGGACCATGCCGTCGGCGTTGTTGTCGAGCGCGCCGATCGTGCGCGATTCCATCAGCTTGGCCTGCAGGTCATTGCGCAGGTTGCTGGTGGTCTCGTCAGCCCAGCGATAGTTGACCCGGAAGTACATCATCTCTTCCCAGGACTGCTCGCCCCAGGTGACGTTGATGGTCGGGTCCGGGTTCGCCTTGTTGTGGGACGAGTTGTCGTAGACCCACTTGGCGATCAGCTTGGTGCCGGCCTTGATGTGGATCGGCTCCACCGGGTCGTAGTCGCGCTGCCAGTTGAAGTCGTACTTCGGCAGCGAGAGGAGCATCTTCTCCTTGCCGTCCGGCGTCTTCTGCTTCAGCTCGACATGCCAGCCGCGATAGTGGGCGTGCGGGTAGAGCGTGTAGAGATAGGCGTCAGCCGGGAATTCGAGATAGGCGATTTCCTGGTGGCGCGCTTCGCCAGCCGGAATCTTCAG
>DATBNA010000328.1:0-5302 GCA_036554545.1 Hyphomonadaceae bacterium | reverse complement strand
TCACCCTGCGACGCCATTCGTCTTCTCATTCATCGGGGAGTCGAGCGTCATTCCCGTGCAGGTCGGCAATGGCCGCGCCACGCTGGACGAGCGCGTGCTGGAACTCGATGTCGGCAACATGCCGGACGGGCCAGCGCAGCTCTACCTCCGGCCGGAAGACGTGCAGCTGGTGACGGACGGCTCGCTCGGCATCCCGGGTCTGGTCGTTTCGACGCGTCGCATCGGCGGCATGCGGCGCGTGACGATCGAATGCGGCATGCTGCGGCATCGCATCGAGTTCGACGTTTCAGCGGAGATCCCGATCGAGAATTCGCAGCGCCTCATTATCCAGATCACTGGCGGCCGCGTCTACGGCGCCGGCGCCGAGGGTTACGAGACCGAGCGGCTGGCGTCGTCTGCGACGTCCAACTTCAAATGGGCGAAGGCAGAAGGCTGGCTGGACCGCTGATCCGCTTTACCCGCCGAAGCGTGACAGCGTAGGGTCCGAAAAACAAAGGGCCTGGAAACGTCCATGATTGCTGTACCGGAGAGGCCGTACTCGGCAGCCGATGGCGTGCGCTGGGCGGCGCTGGCGCTGGTCTTCGGCGCGGCGATGCTGAACTACATGGACCGGCAGGCGCTGGCGCTGCTGAAGCCGGACCTGGAGAAAGAGTTCGGCTGGAACGATGCCGAGTACGCGCACATCAATTCGGGGTTCCAGATCGCGACCATCGCTTCCATGCTCGCCGTGGGATGGTTCGTCGACCGCGTCGGCCTGCGGGCCGGATACGCCATCGGCGTCGGCGGCTGGTCGATTGCACAGATGACGCATGTGCTGGTGACGACGGTAACCGGATTCTTCTCAACGCGTCTTGCGCTTGGCGCCTTCGAGGCGATCAACCTTCCAGCCGCGGTGAAGACGGTCGGCACGTGGTTCCGGGGCGACGATCGTTCTCTGGCGCTGGGCATCATGAACCTTGCGCCGAACATTGGCGCGGTGGCGACGCCGCTGCTGGTGCCTGTCATCGCGCTGGCGTGGGGGTGGAAGGCGGCATTCATCATCACCGGGGCAATCGGCTTCGTGTGGCTCGTCTTCTGGTTCATGCTGCCGCGACCCGCCGGACCGACGCAGGCCCTGCCGCAGGGCCCCGACAGGAACTGGGGCGCTTTCTTCAAATTGCTCGGCGACCGTCGTACCTGGGCAGTGACGGCTGGCAAGTTCTTCACCGACTTCGTCTGGGTTTTCCTGCTCTTCTGGGGGCCGGATCTGCTCAACAAGATGTACGGACTGCAGGCCGGGCCGTCGTGGGCGGTAGCGATCGTGTTTCTGATGGCGGGGTTCGGTTCGCTGTTCGCCGGCGTGATGTCGAGCTGGCTGCTGGCGAAGGGCAAGAGCTTCAACCTTGCACGCAAAGCGCCAATGATGATTGCGGCCGTGCTGGCCATGCCGGTGTTCCTGGTGATCTGGGCGCCCAATGTGTGGGTTGCCGCATTCCTGCTTGGGCTCACGCTCGCCGCGCACCAGATGTTCTCGACGAGCGTGTTCGGACTGGCGACCGACGTCTTTCCAGCGCGGATGACGGGGCTGGTAATCGGCGTCGCAGCGACGCTGGCCGGCTTCTCCGGACTTGCCATGAATGAATACACTGGCTGGGTACGCGTGAATGGCGGCGACTGGGCGCCGATGCTGGCGCTGTGCGCCTTTGCAAAGCTGGTGGCGGTGATCATCGTGCACGTACTGGTTCCCAGCATCGACCGCGACCGCGAACGCATGCTGGCCGCGGAGGCGGCGTGACCGGGGAGCCCGAAAAAAAGCGCGGCTGGCCGATTCCGCCGGCGCTGGCAGCGTGGATTGCGGTTGCGATCTCAATTCTTGTGGGCGTCACATGGGCGACGTCGACCGGGGCGCTGACCTGGGCGATGGCGGTCGATGCGAGGGAAGCCGGGCAGGACTTCGTGGCGCGTTATGCGATCATCGCCTACGCTGTCTATGTCGCGCTGTTTGTCGCCATGGCGCTGGCGCTTTTTCCGGCGCAGCTCTGGGTCATCGTATTTGGCGCCATGCTATTCGGCTTCTGGCCGGCGCTGATCGTGTCGTGGGCGGCGGCGGTGCTGAGTGCTGGGTCTGTGTTTCTTGCCGCCCGTGGCGTCCTTGCCGGAAAATACCGCGATAGGGCAGGCCGGTATCTCGCGCGGGTCGAGCAGGAATTCCAGCGCGACCAGTTCTCCTGGATGCTGGCGATGCGGTTCGTGCCGGTCGTTCCCTATTTTGTCTCGAACGTCGCGCCCGCCTTTCTCGGAGCGCGCCTGCCGCCATTTCTGGTCGCAGCGTCGATCGGCGTCATCCCCTATGTAACTGCCTACACCTTCGCGGGCGACATGGCGGCAAGCGTGCTCGATCGCGCCGCGCCGCCGGATGTAGCAAGCCTCGCCGCGGACATGTTCCCCGTCATGGTGGCGGTCGCCATGTTGCCGCTCGCCGCGCTGGCCGTGAAGCGACTGCGGCGAAAACCGGCCTCTACTCGCTGATCGTCTGGCGGCTCACCGTTCCGGCTTCGACCGCTGCTTCGGTGAAGCGCAGGTCGTCCCAGCCTTTCTTCGCGTACAGGTGCGTCTGGTCGGACCAGTGCGGCGAGGTGGAATCAGTCGACTGGGAGTAGGTGAGGATGCCCTGGCTTACCGGACCGTTGTCGGTGAACTCAACCGTGAGGATCCAGCTCGCGCCGTGGCGGATGCTGGTCCAGCCGAGTTCGGGTTCGAGGTTCTCGACGGTGATGACGTTGAAGACGCCTTCGGGCCCCGCGCCGCCGTGGATGGGGATGCGTTCCTGGCCGCGGGTTTCACGCTGTACGTCGCCAAGACGCGCATCGAGCGGGATTTTCAGGTCATTGAGCTTGTCGACGGCCTTCTCGAGCGCCGCAAGCACCGCGGGGTTGGCGGTGTCGAGCGTGTTCGGCGTCGTCACCGGATTTTTCGGATCGAAGGGAACCTTGAAGTGGAGGCCTTTCCCTTCCGCAAAGAGATGGAAGAGGTGCGCGCCGCGGCTGTCGAGATCGACCTTGAGGTCCCATTTCGCCAGCGCGTCGCATGCAGGCTGCAGCTTGGCCTTCTTTGACGCACGGCAGGTCGAGACGAGATCATCACGCACCATTTCCGCGCCGAGATGGCGGTTGCCGTAGATGACCTGCTGCAGCGATTTGAGGTCGAATTTCGGTTCGCCATAGCCGTCGGTTCCGGCAACGCGCTGTTCGACCTGCATCAGCCCGAGGCGTGTGCGCAGCGAGCGTGCGGTGGCCTCATCGCCCCAGACCGGCGAAAGGCCGGCGATCGGCTCTTTTGGGTTGGTGAGCCAGTAGCTGTCATTGCTCTGGGTCACGTAGTCGGTGCGGAACAGGTATGGCGAATTGGCGGGGCCGAAGACGCCCGGCTGTGTAGAGTCCTCGTCATTGCGCCAGTCGCAGGCGGCGCGCGAGCCGTCGAGGACAGGCAGACGGTTCTTCTTCCACTGCTCCCTCGCGATATCGGAGATGGCGCATTCGGCCGCGAGCTCCGGCGTGACATTGGGGATGAGACCCGTATCGCCGAAGAAGACGTCGCCATTGAGATCGGCGGCTGTCGTGTTGAACCGGTAGGACTGATACTGCGTGAGGCGCTTGCGCATGTCTTTGACGTCGGATGACTGCCAGACAGACATGTACTGGTCGACGTCGCGCAGCCCGACCGTGACGGTGCGGAGGGCAAAGGCGCGCTGCTTGCTCCACGGGAAAGTCTCGCTGTTCACGACCGGTCCGTAGCGCGTGGCGTAGAGCGTGCGTGTGACCGGCGCCGCGTCCTTCACCTGCACCGTGATGTCGGTGCGCTCCATCGGAGTCGACTTGCCTTCGTACATGTACGCCGTCGGATCTTTCGGATCGAGCGTGAGTTCGAAATAGCCGTAGCGGCGCGCGGTGGAGACGGTGTTGGTCCAGGCGATTCTGTCGGTATGGCCCATGCGGATCAGCGGCATGCCGATATAGGAGACGCCGACGACGTTGAGCTTGCCTGGGATAGTGAAGTGCGAGCGATAGAACCGGTTGGGCCCTTCCCACGGATAGTGCGGGTTGCCGAGCAGCATGCCGCGGCCGTTCTTCGTCGCTTCCTTGCCGAGGCCGTAGGCGTTCGAGCCGTGGCCGATCTCGCCGAAGCCGATGTCGGCAGGGAGTTCGGCGCGCTGCATCGCCGGCGGAGCGGCGGTGGAAACAGGGGCGATGAAAGCGTCGATGGTCTGGCCCACGAACATGTGGCGCCAGAAGTCGAGTTCAGTGAGCTCGCGCACCCAGGGCTGGCCCTTGCAGCGCGGATCGCTGATGCCGTCGGCGCCTTTCTCGCGCACATAGCGGTTGACGCCCGCAACATAGCCGAGCGCGAGGCCGCGAGCGTCGGGCGAGGGCGTGTCGACCGAGCTCGATGGGCCGTTGAGCAGGCGTTCAACTTCGCCTGTCTGAATCACGCGCTGGTGATAGATGTCGCTGTTGATGTTGGCGTCCTTCTCGCCGGGTCCGAGATGGAGGGCGCGTGTGGCGCTAACCGTCATCATGCGATCGAGGATTTCGCAGATATTGTCCTCGGCGCTGGCATAGCCGAAGCCGTAGCCGATCCCGCGCATGTCGCTGGCCTTGATGTGCGGGACGCCGTAGTCCGTGCGGCGAATTTCGGCGGAGAAAGAGGGAGCTGCCGCTTCAGGTTCTGCGCTGCAGGCTGCAATCGCGAGCGCTGCGAACGAGGCCGTCCACTTCGAGACTTTCATCGATTTCCTCCCGCCGGTCAGCCGCTTTGCGGTCTGTGGCGGGAGAATGGCGCAGACTGCCCGCCTCGTCCATTGCGCGGCGGGCAGCCTAGCGGCGTCCTCTAGCCACGGCGGCCTCCGCCGCGGAAACCGCCGCCGCCACGGAAGCCGCCCATGCTGCCGCGATAGCCGGAGCCATAGCTGCCGCGGTCGAACGAACGGCTACTGGAACCGGAGCGCTCGAATCCGCTCTTGCCGGTGGTCGCATCCCGCTGCATTCCCCGATCTCGCGCTGCGCGCTCCTGGTTGAGGGATTGCTCGGCCCGGTCAGTGCGGCTGAACTTGCCGTCTGTGCCGACCTGCTCCCAGCCGCTGTCGGTGCGCTTGTATACGTTGCCGTCCTTGCCAGCGTAGATATCGCCGTTCACGTCGGCGACGCCGCCGCGCGTGACGTCGCCGGTGTCGCGGTCGTAGTGGACGAAGCCGGCGCCCGAGACATCGCCTGCTGCGCCGGTGCTGCTGAAGCGGCCGCCTGCGGTTGCGCCCTGATCGGTGCGG
>DATBNA010000304.1:0-4194 GCA_036554545.1 Hyphomonadaceae bacterium | reverse complement strand
CGAGCTAAGGGAGGGGCCGTCGCGCGTCCGCGTCGGCTTGAAGCCGGAGGGCCGCGCCCCGGCGCGCGAAGGCGCGGTCGTCACCACGCCGGAGGGGCGGGAGGTCGGCGTCGTCACCTCCGGCGGGTTCGGGCCGACGGTGAACGGGCCGGTGGCGCAAGGCTATGTCGCGACGAGCCATTCCAAGGTCGGCACGCCGCTGAAGCTGATCGTCCGCGGCAAGGCGCTCGACGCCGAGGTCGCAGCCCTTCCCTTTGTTCCGCACAAATACAAACGCTGAGAGGATCCAATGACGACCTATTACACGAGCGAGCATGAGTGGATCCGCGTCGAAGGCGACACAGGCACTGTCGGCATCACGGCGTTCGCGGCGGAGAAGCTGGGCGATGTGGTGTTCGTCGAACTGCCGGATGTCGGCAAGGCAGTGAAGAAGGAAGGCGACATGGCGGTGGTCGAGTCGGTGAAGGCCGCCTCGGATGTCTATGCCCCGGTGTCGGGCAGCGTGACGGCGGCGAACGCGGCCATCGTGGACGATCCGGCGAAGGTGAACGCTGACCCCGAAGGCGAAGGCTGGTTCGTGAAGCTGAAGCTTTCCAACACGAGCGAGCTCACGGGCCTGATGGACAAGGCCGCCTACGACAGGTTCTGCGAGAGCCAGTGATCTGATGCACGCGCCCGTTCACTTCCGGATGGACCAGGCCGAGATCGCCGCCTTCATCGAGGCGCGGCATTTCGCAACGCTGGTCGTTTCCGGTCCGAACGGCCCCCAGGCGGCGCATATCCCGATGATTCTCAACCGTGATGCGGCAGGCGCGCCGGTGTCGCTCGAAGGGCACGTGGCGAGGAACAATCCAGTGGCGGCGATTGCGGCGGAGCCGGTGCGGGCGCTGGCGATCTTTACCGGCGCCGACGCCTATGTGACGCCATCGCTCTATCTATCAAAGCGCGAGCACGGGAAGGTCGTGCCGACCTGGAACTACATTGCGGCGCATGTGACCGGCGCGGCCGAGGCGTTCAACGACGCGGCGGCGCTGCGACGGCAGATCGGCCTGCTCACCGACATCATGGAGAAGCCTGCGGCGGTTCCGTGGGCCGTGAGCGATGCACCGGACGACTACATCGCAAAAATGGTCAACGGCATCACCGGCCTGCGGTTGTCGATCGAGGGCATCGAGGGCGTGCGCAAGCTCTCCCAGAACCGCGCCGAAGCGGACCGGCTCGCCGTGCTCAACGGCTTCACCCATTCACCCGATCATGCCGCGAGAGAGCTCGCGGCGGAAATGCAGAAGAAGGCGTAACATGCGCTACCTCCCCCTCACCGCGGATGACCGCGCGGAGATGCTCAAGGTCATCGGCGCCAAGTCGGTCGATGATTTCTACGGCGATGTGCCGGCATCGGCGCGCCTGAAAGGCCCGGTGGCGGGCCTGCCCAACCATCAGGGCGAGATGGAAGTCGAGCGCCATATGAGCGCGCTGGCGCGCAAGAACCGCGCGGCGGGCGATGGTCGCTTCTTTGTTGGCTGCGGCGCCTACAAGCACCACATTCCGGCAAGCGTGGATCATATCATCCAGCGCTCGGAATTCCTCACCAGCTACACGCCGTATCAGCCCGAGATCGCGCAGGGCACGTTGCAGACGCTGTTCGAATTCCAGACGCAGGTGGCGGCGCTGACCGGAATGGAGGTGGCCAACGCGTCGATGTATGACGGCTCGACCGCGTGCGCCGAAGCGGCCGTGATGGCCTGCCGCGTCACCAGGCGGAACACCGTTATCCTGTCGGGCGGGCTGCATCCGCACTATGCGGACACGACCCGCACGCTGTGCGAGGCGGCGGGGCTCAAGGTCGTGCAGCTGTCGCCGGCCATCGATGGCGAGCTGGAGCTGGCCAAGGCGGTGAACGAGGAAGCCGCTTGCGTTATCGGCCAGTCGCCCAACGTGTTTGGCACGGTGACGGACCTGTCGCCGGTGGCCGATGCCGCGCATGCCAAGGGTGCGCTGCTGGTGAGCGTGTTCACGGAAGTGGTGTCGCTCGGGCTGGTGAAGCCGCCGGGCGAGATGGGCGCCGACATCGCGGTTGGCGAGGGACAGTCGATCGGCGTGCCACTCGGCTTTGGCGGCCCTTATGTCGGGCTCTTCACGTGCCGCTCGAAATTCCTGCGCCAGATGCCGGGACGGCTGTGCGGCGAAACGGTGGACGCCGACGGCAAGCGGGGCTTCGTGCTGACGCTGTCGACGCGCGAGCAGCATATCCGCCGCGACAAGGCGACTTCCAATATCTGTACGAATTCCGGCCTCTGCATGCTGGCCTTCTCGGCGCACATGACGCTGCTGGGCGACAAGGGCCTGACGCAGCTTGCGACGCTGAACCATGAGGCAGCATGCGACCTCGCGGATGCGCTCGCCAAGGTGAAGGGCGTGAAGGTGCTGACGCCGCGCTACTTCAACGAGTTTGCGTTCGAGACGGCGAAGCCGGCGGAGCAGGTTCTTAGGGCGCTGGAGAAACACGATGTCATCGGCGGCGTGCGCGCCTCGCGCCTCTTCCCCGGCGCTGGAATGAACAACGTCATCGTCGCCGCAGCGACCGAGTGCGCGACACAGGATGACATCGCCAAATATGCGGCCGCGCTCGCGGAGGTGCTGAAATGACCATGAACAACCAGGGCCGCCCCACCTCGCTTTCTGCTGTCGACGGCGATCGTCCGGCGCAGACCGTCTCGGGCTCCAGGGGCCTGTTGCAGGCCGAAGGGCTGATCTTCGAGATCGGCACGGCGCAGAAGACGGGTGTCGACCTGCCCGCGCCGAAAGGCGCGAAGAACCGGCTTGGCGGCGTAACACGCTCGCAGCCGAGCAATCTGCCGGGGCTCACGGAGCCGGAGGCCGTGCGCCACTATGTGCGCCTGTCGCAGAAGAACTATGCGATCGACCTCGGCCTCTTCCCGCTGGGCTCGTGCACGATGAAGCACAACCCTCGGCTCAACGAGAAAATGGCGCGGCTGAAGGGCTTTGGCGACATCCATCCGATGCAGCCGCAGTCGACCGTGCAGGGCGCGCTGGAAGTGATCGAGGAACTGGCGGGCTGGCTGATGAAGCTCACCAACATGCCGGCCGTGGCGATGAGCCCCAAAGCGGGCGCCCATGGCGAGCTGTGCGGCATGCTGGCGATCCGCGCAGCGCTGATCGCGCGCGGCGAAGGCGACAAACGCAAGCGCGTGCTGGTTCCGGTCTCGGCGCACGGCACCAACCCGGCGACGGCCGCGCAGTGCGGCTTCATCATTGATGAAATTAACGCCGCGCCGGACGGACGCGTCGATCTCGAAGACCTGAAAAGCAAGCTCAAGGACTCCTCGGACGTCGCCGGCATCATGCTGACCAACCCGAACACGTGCGGGCTGTTCGAGCGCGACATCAAGGAGATCGCCGACCTGATCCACAAGGCAGGCGGATACTTCTACTGCGACGGCGCCAACTTCAACGCCATCGTCGGCCGCGTGCGGCCGGGCGACCTCGGCGTCGATGCAATGCACATCAACCTGCACAAGACCTTCTCGACGCCGCATGGCGGCGGCGGCCCGGGCTCGGGCCCGACCGTGCTGTCGGAAGCGCTGGCGCCCTATGCGCCCGTTCCCTTCATCGTGAAGACGGCGGATGGCCTGCGCTTTGTTGAGCATCATTCGGAAGCGCCGAAATCCTTCGGCCGCATGTGCGCCTTCCACGGGCAGATGGGCATGTTCGTCCGCGCGCTGGCCTACATGCTGAGCCACGGCGCCGACGGCCTGCGGCAGGCCAGCGAGGACGCCGTGCTCAACGCCAATTACGTGCGCGCGTCCCTGTCCGACCTGATGTCGCTGCCCTTCGGCAACCGGCCGTGCATGCACGAGGTGCTGTTCGACGACCGCTGGCTGGAAGGCACCGGAGTGACCACCCTGGACTTCGCCAAGGCCATGATCGACGAGGGCTTCCACCCCATGACCGTGTACTTTCCGCTGGTGGTGCACGGCGCCATGCTGATCGAACCGACCGAGACGGAGTCGAAACACGCGCTCGACGAGTTCATCAAGGTCATGCGTGGCCTGACCGAAGAGGCGAAGGCCGGCAACAAGGCCCGCTTCGAAGGCGCCCCGCACTTCGCCCCGCGCCGCCGCCTCGACGAGACCGCCGCCGCCCGCAAGCCCGTGCTGCGCTGGACCCCTCCGG
>DATBNA010000281.1:0-2371 GCA_036554545.1 Hyphomonadaceae bacterium | reverse complement strand
GCTCCTTGCATATTCGCCATAGGTTGGACCGAGGATGGCGACGGAGCTTTGCGGGAACAGGCGAGGCAGAAGCGAGATGAGAAGCTGGGTGCCGGGCAGCGTCGCGACGAGGCTCGGTTCCGCCACGCCGTAGGCCTGTCCCGCCATGGCCTCGAGCCGAACGATCTCCTCGGGCTCCGGCAGCCGCGTCCAGGCGGACGCCTCAATCGCCGGAATTGGATAAGAGAGGGGATTGATCCCCGTCGAAAGATCAATGAAAGGTTCCGGCGCGCCCGGGAACAGGCGCCGTGCCTCGATCAGGCGTCCGCCATGGCGGCCTGGGTCAAACGCGCGCGAGGTACGGGTCATCAGAGTGGGACATGAGCCTGTCGTTCAACTTCGCCACTGTCATCTGCGCGCTGCTGATCGAAGCCGGGTTTGGCTATCCGCCTTCGCTGCTCGACCGCGTCAAGCACCCCGTGATGTGGATGGGCGCGCTGATCGAGCGCCTCGACCGAAGGTTCAATCATCCTGACATGACGGAGGCGGAGCGGCGCCGCAATGGCTGGATCGCGCTCGGTCTGCTTCTCGCCGCGTTCGTGCTGCCCGCGCTCGCGTTGCAATACGCTGTGCTCCAGCTCCCTGCGCCGGTCGCGCTCGTCATTCTCGCGCTCATCGCCAGCACGCTCATTGCCCAGCGCAGTCTCTATGAGCATGTCCTCGCCGTCGCCGATGCGCTCGAGGCCAGCGGCGTCGAAGCCGGACGAAAGGCGGTCGCCAAGATCGTCGGCCGCGACACGCGGACATTGGATGAGGCAGGCGTCGCGCGCTCCGCCATTGAAAGCCTTGCCGAGAATTTCGCCGACGGCGTGGTTGCGCCGAGTTTCTGGGGCGTGTTGCTCGGGCTGCCGGGGATGGTGGCCTACAAGGCGATCAACACCGCCGACAGCATGGTCGGTCACCGCACGCCGCGTCACGAGGCGTTCGGCTTCGCCGCGGCCAAGGTCGACGATCTTGCCAATCTTCCCGCCTCGCGTCTTGCCGCCTTCTTTCTCGCGTTCGCGGCTTCGTTCCATGATGATGCCGATTTCAGCCGGGCCGTCGAAACCGTGCGGCGGGACGCCGACAACCATCGTTCGCCCAACGCGGGCTGGCCTGAGGCCGCCATGGCCGGCGCGCTCAATCTGAAGCTCTCGGGGCCTCGCACCTATCATGGCATCGAGACGGAGGACGAGTGGATCGGCGAGGGGAGGGCTGGCGCCGGCGCCGCCGACATCCGCCGCGCGCTTGCGCTGTACAAGACGGCTTGCACCGTGCAGATCTCCGCCCTCGCCGCACTCGCCTTTTTCATCGCGCTGCTCTGAGCAGGCTGTCGATGTCGACATGCGCTTCGAGATGTGCCGCGAGCGCGTCGAGCGCGCGCTCGATCTCAGCGTCATGGCTGTGACGCGACGGCGTACCCCCAAGCTTCTCGATCCAGACGCGGCGCTGTGCATCGTCGGCGAAGAAGCCATGCACATACGTTCCTGCGACACGTCCGTCCGCCGACACGGCACCATCGCCTCGCCCGTCGCCTAGTCGAACCAAAGGCCGCGACGTGTCCGGTCCGCTGGTCATACCCATATGCATCTCGTAGCCTCTGACCGGCGCCGCATCGGCGACGGTCGTGCCGCTGACCTCCGCAAGCGCCTTGTCGCCATCGATGACCGTCTCGACCTCGAGAAGACCGAGTCCGGGAAATGAGCCGCTCGCGCCCTCGATGCCGTGCGGATCTGCGATGCTTCGCCCCAGCATCTGATAGCCGCCGCAAAGTCCGAGCACATGGCCGCCGCGGCGAACATGCGCGGCGATATCGATGTCCCATCCCCGCGCGCGGAGCGAAGCGAGGTCGGCGATCGTCGCCTTCGATCCTGGCAGCACGACGAGATCGCAAACCGGCAGCGGCTCTCCCTGGCCCACCATCAAGACTTCGACATCCGGCTCCGCGGCCAGAGGATCGAGATCGTCGAAATTGGCGATATGCGGCAACAGCGGCACGCCGACCTTGACCCTGCCGTTGCGTCGCTCGTGCCGGCGCTCGACAAGATCGTAGGCGTCTTCCGCCGGCAGCTTCCGCGCACCATCGAAGAACGGCACGAGGCCAAACGCAGGCCACCCTGTGCGGCCGGCAATCTCCTTCATGCCGTCGGCGAACAGCGAAATGTCGCCGCGCATGCGGTTGACGACGAAGCCTGCGACAAGCTTCGCATCTTCGGGATCGAGCACGGCCTTGGTGCCGACGAGGCTCGCGATCACGCCGCCGCGGTCGATGTCGCCGACCACCACTACCGGCACGTCGCAAGCGCGGGCGAAGCCCATATTGGCGATGTCGTTCTTGCGCAGATTGATCTCG
>DATBNA010000204.1:0-1739 GCA_036554545.1 Hyphomonadaceae bacterium | reverse complement strand
TCGCGCAGCCGGCCTTGAAGGGATTCGAGGGCTTCGGTCATCAGGCGGCCGATCAGCGCAGGATCGTGTTCGTGTTGGTACGCCTGATCTTGTTCTGCAGCTGGAGGATGCCGAACAGCAGCGCTTCCGCCGTCGGCGGGCAACCCGGCACGTAGATGTCCACCGGCACGATGCGATCGCAGCCGCGGACCACGGAATAGGAATAGTGATAGTAGCCGCCGCCGTTGGCGCAGGAGCCCATGGAGATCACCCAGCGCGGCTCGGCCATCTGGTCGTAGACCTTGCGCAGCGCCGGCGCCATCTTGTTGACCAGCGTGCCGGCGACGATCATCACGTCGGACTGGCGGGGACTCGGGCGGAAGATGATGCCGAAGCGATCCATGTCGTAGCGCGCTGCGCCGGCGTGCATCATCTCCACCGCGCAGCAGGCCAGCCCGAAGGTCATCGGCCACATGGAGCCGGTGCGCGCCCAGTTAACGACGTCGTCGACCTTGGTCAGGACGAAGCCGCGATCCTGCACCTGTTCCACTACTCCCATTCCAGCGCCCCCTTGCGCCACTCGTAGATGAAGCCGACGACCAGCACGGCGAGGAACAGCATCATGGCCCAGAAACCGACCATGCCGATCTCCCGGAGCGCCACCGCCCACGGGAAGAAAAACGCGATCTCCAGATCGAAAATGATGAACAGGATGGCGATGAGGTAGTAGCGCACGTCGAACTGCATGCGCGCGTCTTCGAAGGCTTCGAAGCCGCATTCGTAGGGAGAATCCTTGGCTTCGTCCGGCCGGCGCGGGCCGACGACGTAGCCCAGCGTGAACATGACCCCCCCGACGAGCAGCCCGATGACCAGGAAAATCAGGATTGGGAGGTAGTTCTGCAACATCGGGGGCGATTATACCGCCTGAGCCGCGGAACGTCAGTCAAAAGAGTGTTACTCCTCAATGACTTGCACCCAAAAAATTGGGGTCAGAGTCGGAACCCCGGGTTTGGGGTCAGAGACGGAACCCGGGGTTCCGACTCTGACCCCAAACCTCCCGGCGATCAGTCCTCCCGGAACAGGGCGCGGGCGATCAGCAGGGCCAGCAATGCGCCGGCGAATTGCGCGGCGATGAAGGCCGGGGCATCGGCCGGACGGATCCCGGCGAAGGTGTCGCTGAGCGAGCGGCCGATCGTGATCGCGGGATTCGCGAACGACGTCGAGGACGTGAACCAGTAGGCGCCCCCGATCCAGGCCGCCACCAGCCACGGCACGTCCGCGGCGCGGCGGGCGCCCAGGATGACGAGCAGCAGCCCGAAACTGGCCACGCTTTCCCCGAGCCATTGCCCGCTGCCCGTCCTCGCCTGCGAACCTGACTGCAGCAGAGGCAGGGTGAACATGGCATGGGCGAGCACGGCGCCCGCGCAGCAGCCGAGACACTGCACGAGCGCGTAATACACCGCTTCGAGGCGAGCGACCGCGCCGCGCAGGGACATCACCAGCGTGACCGCCGGATTGAAATGCGCGCCGCTGATCGGTCCGAGGATCGTGATCAGAAGGAACAGCGCGGCCACGGTCGCGCCGGTATTCGCGATCAGGGCGACCGCGGTGTTTCCGCCGGACAACCGCTCCGCCATGATCCCGGAGCCGATGACCGCCGTCGCGAGCAGCAGCGATCCGAGGAATTCCGCGGCGAGGCGGCGGGCAATGCCCTCAGGCGGCATCGCCGGGCAGTCTGCGGCCGATGGCGTCGAGTTGCT
>DATBNA010000284.1:0-2295 GCA_036554545.1 Hyphomonadaceae bacterium | reverse complement strand
GGCCGCGATACTTGCCAGTTTTCGGGTCGACATGGTGCGGACGGCGCAGTTCCCCCGTCTCGGCATCCTCGATGTAGGTGTTGGGCTTCAGCCGGTCGTGGCTACGGCGCATGCCGCGGACGGAGGGGGAAGTTTTGCGCTTTGGGACGGCCATCGGAGCCTCGGGAAATGCGTCAAATTGGGCTGGGGACGAGCCCTGCCCGTCCTTGCGAGCGGGCCTCATACGCTGTCTGATGCAGCGCCGCAAGACCGGCATCTGCGGCGTGAATTCGTAGAAAACCCCTGGGGTCAGAATCAGGCGGTGACATCGCAGGACGCTTCCAGGCTCATGCGCGAGGCGCACGAGCTGAAGGCTGCTGGCCGTCTCGACGAGGCAATCGGCCGGTACGGCGAAGCCGTGGCCGCAAATCCCCAGTCCGGGGTCGCAGAGCACAACCTTGCAGCCGCGCTGGGCGACGCGGGCCGCTGGACCGAAGCCGAACCCCACATCAGCGCCGCTTTCAGCAAGGGCGTCGACGCCCCCGAAACCTGGCTGATGCTGGCCCGCTGCGAGCAGGCTCTCGTCCGCCTCGACGCCTCCGAAAAGGCCTTCCGCGAAGCCATCCGCCGTCGCCCGGGCATGCCCGACGCCCACCGCGAGCTGGCGCAGCTCATCTGGATGCGCACTGGCAATCTCTCCGCCGCTCTTGCCGATGTCGACGCTGGCCTTCACGCACAGCCGTCGAACATCGCGCTGGCGCTGGTCAAAGCCCAGACGCTCGAGTTCGCGGATCGCGCTGCCGACGCTTTCGCGGCGATGGCCAACCTCGCTGCGGCGAACCCCGGCCAGCCCGGCCTGCTCGTCTACGCCTCCCAGCTCGCCGCCGGCCTCGGACAGGGTCAGGAAGCTCTCAACCTTGCCGAGCGCGCGGCCGCCCTGGCGCCGCAGGAAATGGCCGTGCAGGTAACGCTCGCCGAGGCCCTGCTCGTCGTCGGCCAGCCCGAACGCGCCTCCGACGTGGCCGCCAACCTGCGCCGCAAATGGTCGACCAACCAGCACGCCATCGCACTGCAGGCGACCGCGTGGCGGATGCTCGGCGACCGCCGCTATCGCCAGCTTTACGACTACGACGCCCTCGTCTGGAGTTCGCTGCTCGACACGCCACAGGGCTGGCCCAGCCTCGATGTTTATGTCGCCGACGTCGCCGCCGCGCTGAAATCGCTCCACGCCTATCGCGAGCATCCGTTCAACCAGTCGCTGCGGCATGGCAGCCAGGCCGTGAACATCCTTCAGCAGGATCACCCGTCCCTTCGCGCCCTTCCTCAGGCGCTCGACGGACCGATCAAGCGGCGTCTTGCAGAACTTGGCCGCGGCGAAGACCCCGTCCGCTCGCGCAACAATGGCGACTACGCCTTCCAGGGAATGTGGTCCGTGCGCCTTCGGCCCGGCGGCTATCACATCAACCACGTCCATCCCCAGGGCTGGCTCAGCTCCGCCTGCTACGTCGAAACCGTCGCGCCGAAGGACAAGGAAGGCTGGATCAAGTTCGGCGAACCGGGCCTCCAGACCACGCCGCCTTTGCCGCCGGAACACTTCGTCGAACCGAAACCCGGTCTGCTGGTGCTGTTCCCGTCCTACATGTGGCACGGCACCGTGCCCTTCACCGGCGAGAAATCGCGATTGACCTTCGCCTTCGACCTCGTGCCGGCGCCCGACAGGTCCGAAGGCGACGACTAGACCAGCCGGCTCTTGTCCCGCGCCGCCGCGATGAAGCTTGCGAACAGCGGATGCGGATCGAAGGGCCGCGATTTCAGCTCCGGGTGGAACTGCACGCCGACGAACCAGGGGTGGTCCGTCAGCTCCATGATCTCGGGAAGCTTGCCGTCCGGCGACATGCCGGAGAACACCACGCCATGCGGCGCCAGCTTGCCGATGATGTCCGTATTGACCTCATAGCGATGCCGGTGGCGCTCCGAGATCGTCTGCGAGCCGTAGATGTCAGCGACCTTCGAGCCCTTCGTGAGAACGGCAGGATAAGCGCCGAGTCGCATTGTGCCGCCGAGGTCCCCATCGGCAGTTCGGACTTCCTTGGTGTTGCCGCGGATCCATTCGCCCATGAGGCCGACCGCCGGATAATCCGGTTTCCCGAATTCGGTGGTGCCGGCGCCGGATATGTTGGCGAGATTTCGGGCGAGTTCGATGACCGCAAGCTGCATGCCGTAGCAGATGCCGAAACACGGCAGCTTGTGCCGGCGCGCATAGCCCGCAGCGCGCATCTTGCCGATCGCGCCGCGCTCGCCGAAGCCGCCCGGGAG
>DATBNA010000139.1:0-3749 GCA_036554545.1 Hyphomonadaceae bacterium | reverse complement strand
TCAACTTGGTTGTAGCTTCCATACGACAGCCGGGCTCGCAGCGTAGGATCGTTGGGATCGAGCCGGCGGGTGACGTATTTGACGGCGCCGCCGATCGTGTTGCGACCATAGAGCGTCCCCTGGGGTCCGCGAAGAACTTCGACGCGCTCGACGTCGTAGACGTCAAGCACGGCGCCCTGTGGGCGATTCAGATAGACATCGTCGAGGTAGATGCCGACGCCTTGCTCGAAGCCGGCGACGGGGTCCTGTTGTCCCACGCCGCGGATGAATGCGGTCAGGGTCGAGTTGGTGGCGCGCGAATTCTCGAGCGTGATGTTCGGCACCGATTGCGAGATCGCCGTCAGATCCTGAGCGCCGATCGTCTCCAGGTCGTCGCCAGAAATTGACGAGACTGCCAGCGGCACATCCTGCAGGGCTTCCTCGCGACGACGGGCTGTCACGAGCACAATGTCGCTGTCCTGGGCTTCTTGTGTTTCCTGCGCCTCCGCCGGCTTGGGCGTTTCCTGGGCGACAGCGAAGCCGGCGCCAAGCGCGGTGGTGCTGACGCCGACGCACAATACCGTCGCCCACTTCGCAGTTCGAATAGACATTGCAACCTCCCCTTAAGCCGGCTATTTAATCAACCGGTCGATTAATTAATGGAATTGCTGACAGGCGCTTTGGACTTTGTCAACTAGGCCGCCCGCCCGGGTGCCCGAAGGAGCGCACGATGCAGAAAGCCGGAATTCCGATCGCCAAGGCGCCCGGCGTCCGACGAGCCCGACCAGGACGTCCGCCTCAACAGAAGGCGTCTCCGAACCTGCGGGATAGGATTCTAGACGTCGCCGAAAAGCAGTTTGCCCTGCATGGCTATGACGCAGTGTCGACCCGCGGCGTTGCGCGCGAAGTGGGTGCGACCGCAGCAATGATTCACTACTATTTCGAAACCAAACGGAAGATGTTCGACGCGGTATTCGCGCGTCGGGCAGAGGTCGTGAACCGTGAACGCATGGACGCGCTGAACGCCTACGAAGAAAGCGCCGGCAAGAACCTAAATGCAGAAGGGGCGATCGCCGCGTTTCTTCATCCCGTGCTCAACAAACTCGTCAGCGGCGATGATGGCTGGCGCCATTACCTGGCGTTGGTTGCCCAGGTCGGTAACATCCACGAGTGGGGCGGGGCCGTGATGACCCAGTCCTTCGATCCAGTCGTGCAGCGGCTGATCAGTCTTGTCGGCAAGGCTTTCCCGGACGCGCGCAAGGAGGACCTGTACTGGGGATATCACTTCTTGTCCGGAGCCCTGCTTCTTACTCTTTCGGAGACCGATCGGATTGATCGCCTCTCAGGCGGCAGGTGTCGGTCCGACGACATCGAAGCTATCGAACCGCGCCTTGTGGAGTTTGCCGCGGCGGGTTTTCGGCGTGTCTGTCAGCGGGGGACGTCCGGGACGAAGGCGGATCGGCGGACGAAGAAAGCTGGAAACGGCCGGGCGAGGCCAATTGGCGCCACGACACAGTAGGGACGGATGCTTCTGTCGCGCCGCGTGCGCCATTTGCCAACACGGGCAACTGAGGAACAACGTTCTTGCCCCTGACTAAGGATCGACACGGGCCTCGGCGTAACCGCTGAGAACCTGGATTCCATTCTGATTGACCGTCGAAATCTCAAGTTCGACCATCTTAACGCCGTCGCGTTCGGCAACTGCTTTCACAGTCGCCGTCGCATCGAGGGTGTCGCCGGGCCAGACCTGGCTGGTGAACCGGACGCCGTACTTTGTCAGCCGTGCGTCGCCGACATAGTTGGTCAGCATCTTGCCGGTCAGGCCCATGGTCAGCATGCCGTGCGCGAAGACAGCCGGATAGCCGGCTACCTGGGTCGCGTAGATTTCGTCCGTATGAAGCGGATTGTAGTCGCCCGACGCGCCAGCGTACTGCACGATCTGCGTGCGCTTGAGATCCTCCACCAGGCGTTCGGTGTGAGTGTCGCCCACTTTCAATTTGCTCGCACTAAGCGCCATGACCGCCTCTCTGGTTCTGATCCACCGGTCGTTCGGTGCGCACGCCGACCGATCGGGCTGTAACGACAAGCTCGCCCTTCTGGTCGCGATACTCGGTGATCGTTTCCGAGAAGGAGAGCTTGCCGGATCTGCGACCCTCGCGCTCCCAGACCTTGCCGGGCTTGACCGTAGCCGTCAGAACGTCGCCCACCCTCAAATGACGATGGTACTCGAAATGCTGTTCGGCATGCAGTCCGCCCGCGATTCCACCACCGGCTTCGGACCCAGCAACGCCGGTCGGGTTCCTGCCCGAGCCGAACCATGGCTTGCCGATCTTTGGCCGCAGATAATAGTCCGGATCGAACTGGGCGCTGGCCTGAGGGAAGGTTGGAGGTGCAATTATACCGCCTGCTTCGGTCCGCATCGCGTGCGCCTCATCTGAATAGATGGGATTTGCATCCCCCACAGCGCGCGCGAACATAAGAATGTGTCCGGCTTCGATTGGAAACTTTTTGGCGGCCATGGCGCTCCCTCTTCGCTCGCGATCCTCGACAGGATGACCCATCGTCAAGAGAGCCGCGCCTGGCTTGCTGCGTCAATCGCGCGAGGGAGGATGACCGACGAAACTGTTCGTCTTCGTCAGGTTTCGGCGATCTTAGGCCGTAGCGGCCGACCGCGGGGGAACGGCGGGATCAGGGCGACCCTGCCACTGGCGCGAATGCGGCCAATCGAGCATTCATGGCCCAATACGGCCAGTCCGAACGGCGGGAATCCTTCGGCCGGTCGTCAGGGCAGGTCTGTGCAATAGGACGGCGGCTCTGGGCTGATCATCACGTTGAAGCCGTGCCGGCCAATGGAATCTGGCGGGTCTGGATAGCTCTGAAAAATGTGCCCTGCCGCGCAGAAGCGCTTCATGCCGGGAAATTGGTCGTCGGTGGGCTGCGCGGGCGGTGCCCGCCCTGCGTAGTCCCGACCGAAGCGTTGAACGTATACGCGGTCGAGAGCAAGATTGAAGGCGGCGACATCACTGCCTCGCGCACGAACCGTGCACCCCGGACCATAAATGGTCACGAGTGGTTCGCCCGGCCCATCGCTTTTGTATTGCCGGTTCAGGAACGGTGGAGCCGGATAGGAGGGGATACGGATCTGCCGGCGCAGTCCTCCGTCATTCATGGCCGCCGCTTCTGACTTTTCGCCAAGCGCAAAGGGCATGCAGCCCAGCTTCACGGCGTCGGCTAGCGCGACGGCTTGCGGAGTCAGCCCATCGGGGCTCGGCCTGCTGAAGTCCGTGGCGCAGGCGGCCAACGGAAGGACAAGTGTCATCCGCAAGACAGAAAAGAGTCGGTGTTTCATTCGATGGTCCCCCTTGCGACCGGCTAGCTGACGGAGCGTTTACGCCAATACTGTGTCGGCTGACGTCAGGCGTCGGAGCGCCTGTATTCCGCGAAATGCAGCCCTTCTCGTTCAGAGAAGGGAGGGCGTGACCCGGGCCCAAAACAGACATTCGATCCTGGAGCGGGGCGGGCGTGATGAATGCCTTCAAACGGATTGACGCGCCGCAGCGATGACACGGGTGAATGGCTGTCGCATACGTGCCGACAAGGGTCGTCGCGGAACGACCGGGACGAGGGCGGGCGCAGGCTCGCCGGTCGGGGAGGTTCAGATGGATCCCAAGTCGGCGGCGTCCGGGAAACGGAGCAGGGGGTTGCTGGCCGTTGCCGGCGGAGTCGCCGCGGCCGCGCTGGCGGGTGTGGCGATCGCACAGGCGCCGCCT
>DATBNA010000133.1:0-7551 GCA_036554545.1 Hyphomonadaceae bacterium | reverse complement strand
TCGTACTCAACACCTGCCATATCCGCGAGAAGGCGACAGAGAAGGTCTTCTCGGAATTGGGGCGTCTCAGGGAACTGAAGGAAGAAACGGGCGGCAGGCTGCGCATCGCCGTGGCCGGGTGCGTCGCGCAGGCGGAAGGCGAAGAGATCATGCGCCGGCAGCCGGCGGTGGATCTTGTGGTTGGCCCTCAATCCTATCACCGCCTGCCGGAGATGATCGCGCGCATGGCGCGGAAGACCGGCGACAGGCTGGAAACGGATTTCGCGGCCGAGGAAAAATTCGACGCCTTGCCCAAGACGCGAGAGATCGACGGCCCGTCGGCCTTTCTCTCCGTGCAGGAAGGCTGCGACAAGTTCTGCACGTTCTGTGTAGTGCCCTACACGCGCGGCGCGGAGTATTCGCGCGGCGCGGATGCAATCACGGCCGAGGCGCGTGAGCTCGCGCGCAAGGGCGCGAAGGAAATTGTTCTCATCGGGCAGAATGTGAACGCCTGGCACGGCGCAGCGCCGGCGCAGGTAGGGCAGGGCGGCGAATGGAGGCTCGGACAGCTCATTCGGCATATCGCGATGATCGGCGGCGTCGAGCGCATCCGCTATACGACCTCGCATCCGCGCGACATGACCGACGATCTTGTCGAAGCGCATCGCGACGTCGAAAAGCTTGCGCCCTTCCTGCATCTGCCGGTTCAGTCGGGATCAGACCGCATTCTGAAGGCGATGAACCGCCAGCACACAGCGTCGGACTATCTGCGGATCGTTGAGCGCCTGCGTGCGGCGCAACCGGATATCGCGCTGGCGTCGGACTTTATCGTCGGCTTCCCAGGCGAGAGCGAAAAGGACTTCGAGGACACGCTTGCCCTGGTGAAGGCGGCCGGCTTCGCGCAGTCATACTCTTTCAAGTATTCGCCGCGTCCGGGCACGCCCGCTTCTGACATGGGCCTCCAGGTCGGCGAGGACGTGAAGGAAGACCGGCTTCAACGCCTGCAGGCCTTGATCCGCATGCAAGCAGAGGCCTTCAACGCGGCGACAGTCGGCAAGACGGTGAAGGTGCTTTTTGCGCGCGACGGCAAGCGAGCGGGCCAGGCGCTTGGATATTCGCCCTGGATGCAGCCGGTCCATGTCGAGAACGGTGCAAGCGTGATGGGCCGCATGGCCGATGTCGAAATAACCGACGCGACGCCATCCAGCCTTGGCGGTCGTGTCGTCAGTGTTGACGCGCGCAGCGAGGTGCTTGCGTGAGCGTGAAACCCAGGCAGACACGTACGCACCGCTACTCCGTGCCCGTCTCGAGTCCGCAACTGCTCCGCGACATCTGCGGACCGGCCCACTCGCACCTGCAGCTGCTCGAGCATGCATTCGCCGACGACAATGTGCGCGCCGACAGCCAGGGGCAGACAGGCGAAATCGTCGTCACCGGGACAGGCGAGGGCGCGCGGCTGGCGGCGGACTCGCTGCAGGCTTTCGCAACACGCATCGCCAACGGCGCCGAACCTACTGCATCAGAGCTTGAAGCCGCCATACGGCTGACGGTCAGCCATGGACCGGCCGGCGCAACAGGCGATGTCGTTGGCGGATTGCGCAAGCCAGTCATGGCGCAGACCCCGGGCCAGCGCGCCTATCTCGACAAGCTGCGGCGCGACGATCTGGGCCTGGTCTTCGGCGTCGGCCCAGCGGGCACCGGGAAGACATTCCTCGCGGTTGCGGTTGGCGCCGCCGAACTGAAGTCCGGCAGGCGCGAGCGCCTGATCGTTGCGCGCCCCGCGGTGGAGGCCGGCGAGAAGCTCGGTTTCCTTCCCGGCACGCAGGAAGAGAAGGTCGATCCCTACATGCTGCCGATCTGGGATGCGCTCAACGAATGCCTGGGCGCGCAGGAAGTGGACCGTCGCAAGGAGCGGAGGGAAATCGAAGTGGCGCCGCTCGCCTTCATGCGCGGACGCACACTGAAGAACGCATTCGTGGTTGTCGATGAGGCGCAGAACGCGACGGTCCCGCAGATGAAGATGGTGCTGACGCGCCTGGGCCGCGGATCGCGCATGGTGGTGACCGGCGACCCGTCTCAGACTGACTTGCCTTCTGGCGTGCGGTCAGGCCTTGCTCACGCTATCGGCATATTGAAGTCGGTGAAGGGCGTCGCGCTCGAAGAACTGACAAAGGCCGACGTTGTGCGCCACGAACTCGTCGGCCGCATTGTCGATGCGTATGACAGGGACGCCGCACGAAGCGCTCCGAAGAAGTGAACACCGCCTCCGGCTCCACCAGACTTTTAGCGGACATCCGGTCAGAAGATGATCGGTGGCGGGCTGCGCTCAGCGACATCGAGGGGCTGTCGGAAAGGGTGCTGTCTGCTGCGTCGGCCGAAACGAGAACGGACGGCGAGATCTGCGTGCTGTTCACAAACGATGCGGAGATGCGGGCCCTGAATGCCCGGTGGCGGAATATCGACAAGCCGACGGACGTCCTGTCTTTTCCTGCCGACGGCCCTGAAATTCCCAATACGCCCAAGCTTCTCGGCGATATCGCGCTCGGCTACGAGACCGCCCTTCACGATTCGGAAACCATGAAACGCCCTTTCGAATCGCATGTCAGCCACCTGCTGATTCACGGCTTCCTGCATCTTCTTGGCTATGATCACATCGACCCCGAAGATGCGGCCGTGATGGAACCCCTCGAAGCCAAGATTCTGGCTGGCCTCGGCTGGCCTGACCCCTACGCCACCGGCCCCTATGCGGGTGGGGAGGGCTGAGCCATGCCCGGTGATGGGGCGCCTCCACAACGAGCGACGCTGAGAGAGCGTCTCGCAAGGCTGATTGCCGGCGCGCCGGTGGAGCCGGCGATGGTCGTCGCGGCCGGACAACAACCGCCTCCTGCGGCGATCAGGCTTCGCCTGAAGGAGTTTGAGACCGCAAGCGTGCGCGACGTGATGACTTCCCGCGTCGACATAGCGGCAGTGGACGTTGGCGCGACGCTTGGAGACGTGCTCAATCTCTTCGCGCTGGAAGCGCATTCGCGGATGCCGGTCTATCGCGACTCGCTCGATGAGCCGCTCGGCTTCGTGCACATCAAGGACGTTGTCGCGGAGATCGTGCGCGCAGGGTGGAGCAGGGAGGCGCTGGCCTCGCGGCCGCTGGAGCGGCTGGTGCGCGACATCATGTTCGTCCCGGGTTCGACGCGATTGCCGGATCTTCTCGTGCAGATGCAGGCGAGCCGCATCCATATCGCGCTGGTGGTCGACGAATATGGCGGCACTGGCGGCATGGTATGTCTTGAGGATCTCGTCGAACAGATTGTGGGCGACATCGAGGACGAGCATGACGAAGCCCGTCCGCTGGTCCTGCGACGCGGCAAGAGCGTATGGGAAGTCGACGGGCTGGCGCCCATCACCGACGCGGAGCGGGAAACCGGGCTGCAGCTCGCGGTCGAGGACTTCGAGATGGACGTCGACACGGTTGGCGGGCTCGTTTCGGCGCTTGCCGGAAAGGTGCCGCAGGCAGGCGACCAGATTGATCACCCGCGCGGACCCAAGATAGAAGTGATTGCCGCAGATCCGCGGCGGGTGATCCGTGTACGACTGCGTGGGCCGCGGCCACAGCCGCCTGTGCTTGCGGAGAATACGAGCGTCGCTGTAGACCGGACCGACGCCTGACGCGGTTCGGAGAATTCATGAACGAGGCCCGCTCCGCCGAGACGCCATCCGCCATGCGCGGAAATTTTCTGGCGCCGGTCTATCTGTGGGTTGCCGGGCAGAAGGGCTGGCGGGCGCTTGCGCTGACCGCGGCGCTTGGCGCGATCGCCAATCTCGGGTTTCCGCCAATCTTCTTCTGGCCTGCGATGGCCGTGGCGCTCACAGGACTCATCTGGAGTCTTGACGCTGCGCGTCTGGCGGAACGGCCGCTGCGGTCCGCCTTCTGGCGCGTCTTCGCGTTTGGATTCGCTTACTACCTTGTCGGGATGCACTGGATTGCAGCGGCGTTCCTCGTCGATCCCGGCGCCCATCTGATTTTCATCTGGATGCCGCTGATCGCGCTGCCCGGCGGGCTCGCGATCATCCTGGCATTCTTCGTCAACGTCGCTTTTCGATTCTGGTGTCCGGGGCCGGCTCGCCTGATCCTGTTCTCCGTCGCATTCATGTTCGGCGAGTGGTTCAGAGGATCGCTGTTGGGCATTGGCGGGCTGCCGTGGAACCTGCCGGGCATGGTGTGGGAGCCGGGCGGAGCGATTTCACAGTCGGCATCGATCTGGGGAATCTACGGGCTTTCCGCGCTGACAGTGATTGCGCTGGCGTCGCCCGCAACGCTTGCCGATGCACGTGCGCGGGGCACAACCGGATCGCGCGCCGCGCCAATTATTGTCGCCGCGATCGTATTCGGAGGCATTTGGGGCTGGGGCGCGCGCAGGCTCGATTCGATTCCCGAAGCGCCGCCGGGGCCGATGGTGCGGCTCATCGAGTCAGGCGTGCCGCAGGGCGAGAAATTCGACGCCGTCCTGCGCGTCGTGCAGCGGTTTCGCGAGCTGACTGGGCCAGACACGCCGGATACGCCGTCGATCGTGATCTGGCCCGAAGGCGCGCTGCCCGTCTATCTTTTCGAGTACCCCGAGATACTCGACGCCGTGACGGAGACGATCGGCGGCAGACGTTTGATTCTGGGGTTCGCGCGCAGGGAAAAGCCGAACACCGACGAGGAAAGGGCCTTCAACTCGCTGGGCGTCATCAGCGGCGACAGCGGCACGCGTGGAGCGCTCGCGCTCTATGACAAGCACATGCTCGTGCCGTTCGGCGAGTTCACGCCCTTCGCCAACGTGCTCGACCTGATCGGCCTGCAGACCTTGCAGAAGCTCGCGCCGGGCGGCTTCGAGGCTGGTCCGAAACCACCACCGGTGCGAGCGCTGGGCGTTCCGAATTTCGGGCCGCTGATCTGCTACGAGGCGATCTTTCCGGGGTTGTCGCCGACCGGCGCCGACCGGCCACGCTGGCTGGTGAACATCTCCAACGATTCCTGGTTCGGATCTCTCTCTGGTCCGTACCAGCACGCCGCGCAGGCGCGCTATCGTTCGATCGAAGAAGGACTGCCCATGGCGCGAGTTGCGGCCGGCGGTCTTACGGGCATGATTGACGCCTACGGCCGCTGGACTGCGCAGGGCAAGCCAGCTGACCCGGCGATCTACGGGGCCGATCCTGAAGGCTGGCGCTCGAGCATTGTCGATGCGCCGATTCCAGCGACTGCCGAGCCCACCCCGTATGGCCGGTGGCGCGATGGATTGTTCTGGGTGATCTTCCTGTCTTTCAACCTTGGGTTGTTAGCCCTGCCTCGGCGTTGAGCGTATTGGTACCCAACTTCTGGGTGTGTCGATGCACCCATTCGGATGGGGCCGGCGAGTGGAAAGCAAAAACCCGACAAGGGTCGACAAGCACGTCAGCAAACGGGTTAGCGACCGGAGGAACGAGCTTGGCGTGACACAGGACGCTCTCGCCAAACGGCTGGGCGTCAGCTCGCAGCAGTTCCAGAAATATGAGAACGGCACCAATCGCATTTCGGCAGGACGCCTGTTCCAGCTTGCGGTCGCACTCGACACAACCATTCCGTATTTTTTCGAGGGGCTGCAGTCGGTCAGCCGGGCGCTGTTGCGCGGCGTCTCCGAGGAGCCGGCCGAGTATGAGGGGCCGGATGACGTTGAAGCCGCCGAGCTGGTGATGATGTACCGTTCGATTCCGGATCCCTCGGCGCGACGGGCGGTATTGGCGCTGGCCCGGAAGTCGGCCGAAAGTTCGGCTTCCGCGGGCTCGAAGCCACGGCGAAAGCGCAGCTAAATCAGGTATCAGCGCAGCGCCATGCGCCGTTGGCGTGACTCCGGCGCATTCCGAGGCATATAAAGCTTTCTTTATATGATCCGCCGGGCTATGGGACGCCCGGCTTGTGTGGTTCAGGGAGACACCGGCGTGGCGCGTTCGAGCTATTTCTTCACCAGCGAAAGCGTGTCGGAGGGCCATCCCGACAAGGTTTGTGACCGCATCTCGGACGAGGTGGTGGACCTCTACTACCGGACCACGATCGAGCAGGGGCTCGACGCCTGGTCGCTGCGCTGCGCCGCGGAAACGCTGGCCACGACGAACAAGGTCGTGATCGCCGGCGAATTTCGCGGCACCGACGCCGTCACCAAGGACCTGATCGCCCATTGCGCCCGCATGGCGATCAAGGACATCGGCTATGATCAGGAGGGTTTTTCCTGGCGCAGCGCCGACATTGAAGTCCTCCTGCACGGCCAGTCGGAGCACATTGCGCAAGGCGTGGACGCCTCCGGCAACAAGGAGGAGGGGGCAGGCGACCAGGGCATCATGTTCGGCTACGCCACGAACGAGACGCCCGAGCTGATGCCTGCGCCGATCCAGTTCAGCCACAAGATCCTGAAATTGCTGGCGGATGCACGCCACTCCGGAAAAGAGAAGACGCTGGCGCCGGACGCGAAGAGCCAGGTGACGGTGCGCTACGAGAACGGCAAGCCGAAGGAGGCTGTCTCGATCGTGCTTTCGACCCAGCACACCGATCCCAGACAGACCAGCGACGACATCCGCAAGATCGTCGAGCCGTATATCCGCAAGGCGCTCGGCGACGTCCTGCCCATCGCCAAGGACTGCAAATGGTGGATCAACCCGACCGGCAAGTTCGTCATTGGCGGTCCGGACGGCGACACCGGCCTCACGGGCCGGAAGATCATCGTCGACACCTATGGCGGCGCAGCGCCTCATGGCGGCGGCGCGTTTTCGGGCAAGGATCCGACCAAGGTTGACCGTTCCGCCGCCTATGCCGCGCGCTACCTGGCCAAGAACGTCGTCGCGGCCGGTCTCGCGGACCGCTGCACGATCCAGCTGTCCTACGCCATCGGCGTGCCGGAGCCGCTCTCGATCTACGCCAACTGCGACGGCACGGAAAAATGCGATCTCGCGAAGCTGGAAAAGCGGCTGGGCGAGGTGATGGACCTCAAGCCCCGCGGCATCCGCAAGCACCTCGACCTCAACAAGCCGATCTACGCGCGTACCGCGGCCTACGGTCATTTCGGGCGCGAGCCCGACAAGGACGGCGGCTTCTCCTGGGAGAAGACCGATCTGGCGTCGATGCTGAGGGATCTGGCTTAGGCGCATGCACACTCGGCTCCGGAAGCGGTGCTTCGGAGCAGGTGAGTTTGGGTTGATGCGCCGCGCCTAGGTGGTGACGCGGGCGCTGTTTTCCTCCCCCGTTCGGGGGAGGGATGCACTCACCGATAGCGAGGCAAGTACGATCTGGTGGGGGGCCGGCGGTGCAATGGCCAACCGATGGGGCGGTCCCCCACCCGGTCGTGACCGGTTTGCGATCCGTGCGCTCGGCGCCTCCCCCGAACGGGGGAGGAGAACGCCGGCGCTGTGGCGCGATGTCTGGCTGCGTGTCGCAGCCGCTGGTTTTTCCTTTGTGCGATTGCCGCTGCTTCCCGAGGGCAGTGTCCGAGGCGTCGCGTCGGCGTGGCATTCGCCGGGAAGACGGCTGGGACGCATCCTGAAGACGGAGGCGGCGTTGGGCACGAG